>JANXSA010000507.1 GCA_025352915.1 Rhodospirillales bacterium
TGAAGTTTTTTTGCTACTTTTTTGTTCACAAAAAGTAATCTTCCCTACAACTTCAACTTCTCCGCCACCCCATACCCCTGCGCCAGCTCCACCAGCTTGCCCCAGGTTGCCTCCTCCACCTCAATCCCCTTTGCCGCCCGCTCGGTCTGCTTCAGGTGCTCGATCTCCCCGGGATAGAACACGCCGGGCGAACCCGCCGCCGGCTTGGTTTCCTTCAGGTATTGGGCAAAACCCGCCACCTCGCGCTTGAACGTCGCCAGCGGCCGGAACGCCGCCACGTTGAACACCGCCATGAAGCAGCCGTCATTATGCCGTCCGGTCGGATCAATCCCGAACCCCAACCCGGTCAACAACCCGCACAACACTTCGACCATCGCCGCCAGCCCGGTGCCCTTGAACCCCTCGCTCCCACCGAGCGGCAACAGCGCGCCCCCTTGCCGGAAACTCTTCGGATCGGTCGTCGCCGCGCCATCCTTGGTCACCACCCAGCCCTCCGGGATCGCCTGCCCCCGCGCCGCGGCCAGCGAGATCTTCCCCGCCGCCACCGCCGAGGTCGCCATATCCAGGAAGAACGGCCCGTCCAAATCGCTCGGCACCGCAATCGAAATCGGATTGGTCCCCAGCCGCGCCTCAGCCCCGCCATACGGCGCCACATGCTTCGGCGATCGCCCGGAATCCGCTGTGCACAGCCCGATCATCCCGGCCTCGGCCGCCATCAGCGAATACCCCGCCAGGCGCCCGATATGCCCCTGCCGGGACACCGTCGCCGCCGCCACATTCGCCGTGCGCGCCTTCTCGATCGTCAGCTTCATCGCCCGCTCATTGGCGACATAACCAAAGCCCCAATTGCCATCCACCACCGTCGTCGTCGGCGACTCCTGCAAAATGTCCCACTTCGCCCCAGGCACGATATGCCCCGCCTTGATCCGGTCGATATAGCCGGGGATCTGGATGATCCCGTGGCTGTCATGCCCCGCCAGATTGGCCTCGACGCAATGCCGCATCACGGTTGCAGCCTCCGCAGGCGGCGCCCCCGCGCCAATGAGCAACGCCGTGCCGATCTCGCGCAGCCGATCCGCCGAATGAAGTGCCATCGATTTTATTCCCCAAGATCACAAGCAAGATTCTTCTTTTTCTGAAGAAAAAGAAGCAAAAAGACTTCACCCATTTAGGCCGAGCCTATCCCCAGGCCCAGCCCAAATGGATAAAAGTTTTTTGGTTCTTTTTTCAAAAAAGAACGCCTACGCATTTTTCCTGCGCCACGCACTCATCTGCACCGCCGAACTATGCACATGCAGCACCACCGGCCGGTCCCGAACCGCGAACGCCTCGGCCACCTTCGCCCCCACCTCCGCCTCGCTGGAAATCGTAATCCCCTCAGCCCCAAAGCTGCGCGCCCAGGCGGCGAAATCCGGATTGCGCAAATCCGTCGCCGCATTATACGGCCGCCCGGGATAGCGTACGATATGGTGCATGCTGATGGTGCCATAGCTTTTGTTGTCCGACACCACGATGATAGGGTTCACCCCGTACATCCGCGCGGTCGCCAGCTCGTTGCCGGTCATCAACGCCCCGCCATCGCCACAGAACCCCACCACCTGGCGGTTCCGATCCCGCAGACACGCCGCCACCGCCATCGGCACCCCCGCCCCCATCGCCCCGACGACGGACGACAAAAACGACTGCCCCGGCCTGAACCCGATATAGCGATGCAGGAACGACGAGAAATTCCCGGCATCCGACGTCACCGCCGCATCCGGCGCCAGATGCTTGGCGATCTCGCACACAACGGCGGCAAAATTCACCCCATCCGTCGTCGGCAACCACTCCGGCGCCATCAGCTTACGGTGAACCGCGTTCAACCCCTCCACCCAGCCGCGCCGCTTCTCCGCCCCCGCCGGTCGGCCTCGCGCCAACAGCCCGCGCAACACCGCCAAAGGATTGGCCGCAATCCCAAGATCAGGCCGCCACACCCGCCCGACCTCGTTCGGGTCCGGAAACACATGCACCAGCGGCAATTGCGGCACCGGCGCCGACGGAAACGAATACGCCTGACTGACCGTATCCGTCAGCCGCTCCCCCAGGCTGACCAACAAATCCGCCTTCTTCATCTCGCCAATCTGCGCCGCCGGAATCCGAATCCCGACATACCCGCCATAGTTCGGATGCGCTGCGTCAAACAGCGCCGGCCGCCGATGCGTCGGGCTGATCGGCACCACCCACTCCTCGGCAAACCGCACCAGATCACCAAACGCCGAGGGATCGGCCACGGCATCCGCCGCCATCGCCCCGCCGACATAGATCAACGGCCGCTCGGCGGCCTCAATCATCGCCGCCAGCCGATCCAAATCCTCCGCCCGCGCCCCCCCATGCACCTTCGGCCGCGGCAGATCCACCGGCGCATCCGTCACCTCGTCAAACAAATCCTCCGGCAGGATCACCGCCACCGGCCCCGGCAACCCGCTCTCCGCCACATGAAACGCCCGCGCAATCGCCTCGCTCGCCGTCTCCGGCTCATTCACCTCGATCACCAGCTTGGTGATGTCCGACAACAGCCGCGAATAATTCTGCTCCTGCAGCGCCATCCGCCCAAAATCCTTACGCTCCACCTGCCCCACCAGCAGCACCAGCGGCGTCGCGTCATGAAACGCGCTGTGCACCGCCACCATCGCATTGGCCAAGCCCGGCCCGCGCGACACCACCGCCACCCCGGCCCGATCCCGCAGCCGCCCATCCGCCACCGCCATGAACGCCGCCCCGCCCTCATGCCGGCACACCACCAACTGGATCGAGTTCTTGTCCGCCAACGCATCGGTCAGCCCGAGATAACTCTCCCCAGGCACGCAATAGATGATGTCAACGTCATGCGCTTCCAGGCTATCGGCGAGCAAACGCGATACAGTGCGAGCCATGGGTTAACGTCTCCCGGTTCCCTATCCGCCGATTGTGCGTCCCCCGCCGCGATGCGCCAACCCCTGCCGCACGGTGAAGCCGCAATCAAAATGAATAAAAATTTTATGGTTTTTTTTTCAAAAAAGAACAATAGAAAGCGCTTCTTTTTGAAAAAAGAAGCAAAAATTTTTATCCATCAGCCTAGCCGCTGAACCGCCGTCGTGTCTCCATTGCCGCCGGACGCGTGTAGCAGCGCGCCAACCATGCAGCCAAATGCGGGAAAGCTGTGAAATCCAGGTGCTGCGCCCGCGAAGGCGACAGCACCGCGGCAACGTTGAGGTCCGCCACCGAAAACGCGTCACCCACCAGCCACACCCGCCCACACAACACCCGATCCAGAACACCAAGCGCCGTCGCGATCGCAACCTGCGCGTGTGGCCAAACCACCGCCCGCATATCGGCGAGCAACGCGTCCTGTTGAACCCATGGCTCCAAATGCCCCTGCACCCAAAGGGTCCAGCGCCAGACTTCCGCTTCCGCACGCAAACCGGCCGGATACAATCCGCCTGAACCATACTTCTTCGCCAGGTAAAGATTGATCGCCAGCGACTCCGCCACCGCAAACCCGTCATCGACAATCGTCGGCACAGCGCCCGCCGGGTTGAGCCGCAGGAACGCCGCTGCCTTAAGCGCCGGGTCGTCGAAAGCCAACGGAACATGGGTGAAGGTCAGGCCCAGTTCCGCCGCGGCCCAGAGCACGCGCATCGTTCGCGAACGCGGCGAGCCGTAAATCGTCAATCCCATCACGGTGTCGCCATCACGATACCTCGCTCAAGCCGCCGCCCGCCCCAGAATGCTTGCCGCCACCGCTTCAGCCACCCGGATTCCGTCCACCCCCGCCGACAGAATCCCCCCCGCATACCCCGCCCCCTCCCCCGCCGGAAACAATCCGGGCGTCCCAGGGCTCTGCAACCCCGCATCGCGCGGCATCCGCAACGGCGACGACGTCCGCGTCTCCACCCCGGTCATCACGGCGTCAGCCATGTCAAACCCCGGAATCACCCGGCCGAAATGCGGCAAAGCCTCCCGGATCGCCGCCACCACGAAATCCGGCAGGCACAAAGCCAAATCCGTCAAATGCACCCCCGGCTTATAACTCGGCATCACGCTGCCAAACGAAGTCGAAGCCCGCCCCGCCAGAAAATCCCCCACCAACTGCCCCGGCGCCCGATAATCCCCGCCCCCGGCCACAAACGCCCGGCTCTCCCACTCCCGCTGAAACGCAATCCCCGCCAGCGCCCCCCCTGGGTAATCCGAGGGCTCAACCCCCACCACGATCCCCGCATTGGCGTTGCGCTCATTGCGCGAATACTGGCTCATCCCGTTGGTGACCACGCGCCCCTCTTCGCTGGTCGCCGCCACCACCGTCCCCCCAGGGCACATGCAGAACGAATAAACGCTGCGCCCATTGCCGCAATGATGCACCAGCTTGTAATCCGCCGCCCCCAGCCGCGCATCGCCCGCAAACGCCCCAAACCGCGCCCGATCAATCAACGACTGCGGATGCTCGATCCGAACCCCGATCGAAAACGCCTTGGCCACCATAGCCACCCCCCGCGCGTCAAGCATCGCAAACGTATCCCGCGCCGAATGCCCCACCGCC
>JANXSA010000521.1 GCA_025352915.1 Rhodospirillales bacterium
CTCGCCTGGGGCCTCGCCGCCGGCGCCGCCGCGGTCATGGCCACCGGCACCGCCCGCCCGCGCCGCGCCACCATCGAGGCGCTTCACGCGGGCACATACATTCTCCCCTAGAAACCACCGCCACTCCGCGTCTACGCTCCCACTCTAGCGGACCCCGAATACGGGGCCGCCTCAGGGAGAACACAAGATGCACCGCAGGAGCCTTCTCACCGGCGCCGCCGCCATCGGGGCGGCCGCCTCGATCGGATTGCCGCGCCCCGCCCTCAGCCAGGGCGCCGCCCGCACGCTGAAATTCGTCCCCCAGGCCAACTTGGCCAACCCCGACCCGGTCTGGACCACCACCATCGTCGCCGCCAACCACGCCCACATGGTGTGGGACCAGCTGTGGAACTTCGACGAGAACCTGACCCCGCGGCTACAGATGCTCGCCGGCGCCACCACCTCGGCGGACGGCCTGACCTGGACGCTGACGCTGCGCGACGGCCTGATGTTCACCGATGGCGAGCCGGTCCGCAGCAATGACTGCGTCGCCTCGCTGTTGCGCTGGATGAAGCGTGACGGCATGGGCCAGCGCATCGCCGCCCAGATGAACGAAATGAAAGTCACCAACGACAAGACCTTCGAAATCCTGCTGAAGAAGCCCTTCGCCCTGATCCCGATGGCCTTCGCCAATAACTGCCACATGATGCCCGAGCGCATGGCCAAGACCGACGCGTTCCAGCAGATCACCGAATACGTCGGCTCCGGCCCGTTCCGCTTCATCCGCGACGAATGGGTTTCCGGCTCGCGCGCCGTCTATATGAAGAACGACAAATACCTGCCGCGCAACGAGGCCCCCAGCAACATGGCCGGCGGCAAGGTGGCCTACCTCGATCGCGTCGAGTGGCACATCACCGGCGACCCCGCCACCGCCGCCTCGGCGATCCAGACCGGCGAGATCGACTGGGTCGAACAGCCGCTCGCTGACCTGCTGCCGATGCTCGGCCGCGCCCCCGGCGTGGTGGTCGAAAGCACCGACCTGTTCGGCAATATCGGCCTGATCCGCTTCAACCACATGCACCCGCCGTTCAACAACCAGAAGCTGCGCCAGGCCGTGCTGGCCATGGTCGACCAGAAAGACTTCCTTGCCGCCATCATGGGCGCGGACAGCAAGCTGACCGAATCCGGCGTCGGCGTGTTTACCCCGGGCACGCCGCTGGCCTCCGACGCCGGCATGGAAAAGCTGAACGGCAAGCGCGATCTCGCCGCGGCCAAGAAGCTCGTCGCCGAATCCGGCTACAAGGGCGAGAAAGTCGTGATCATGGCGCCGACCGACTTCGCGGTGATCAACGCGATGGCCCAGGTCACCGCCCAGGTTTGCCGCGACCTCGGCCTGAACGTCGATTACGTCGCCACCGACTGGGGCGCCCTGGTGCAGCGCCGCGCCTCGCGCGAGCCGGTGGAAAAAGGCGGCTGGAGCATCTTCTGCACCTATGGCGACGGCTTCACCTTCTCCAACCCCGCCGTCTACACCGCACTCTGGGGCATGGGCGAAAAGGCGTGGTTCGGCTGGTACAACTCGCCGAAGATGGAAGCCCTGCGTGACTCCTGGTTCGACGCCCTCGACCTGCCAACCCAGCAACGCCTCGGCCGCGAGATGCAGTCTTTGGCGATGGAGGAAGTCCCGTTCGTGCCGCTCGGCCTGTGGCGCCAACCGATCGCCCGGCGCGCCAACGTGACCGGCATCCTGCGGGCGACGCGGCCGCTGTTTTGGAACATCAAGAAGGCCTGAAGGCATCGGAGGAACAAGCAAGGCTCCGCCGGGTCCGTCGTGCGCAGCACGCTTTCGCGTGACGGACCTAAGGCCCTTTGCCGGCGGAGCCTTGCTTGCCTGAGTCGTCCCCTGTTCGCCGAGGAATCCTGCCCGTGCCCACCACCGTCTTCGCCGCAAGCGAGATCATCACGCTGAACACCTCGCTGCCGCGCTGCACCCATGTTGCGGTCCGCGACGGCCGCATCCTCGGCTATGGCGGGCCGGAGATCGTGGCCGAATTCGGCGCCACCCTGGACGATCGTTTCGCTACCAAAGTCATCATCCCCGGCTTCGTCGAGGGCCACGGCCACGCCGCGGACGGCATCGTCTGGCGCAACCCCTATGTCGGGTTCTATCCGCGCATCGGCCCGGACGGGCAAAAGGCCGGCGGCTTCAAGAGCATTTCCGAAGTTGTCGCCCACCTAAAGGCGGCGGCGGAAAACCTGCCCGACCCCACCACCCCGCTCACCGCCTGGGGCTTCGATCCCATCTACTTCGACGGCCGGCGCATGACCGCCGCCGACCTCGACGCCATTTCAACCACCCGCCTCATCGTGATCGGCCACGCCTCCGGCCACATCATGAACGTCAACACCCCGGTCCTGGCCGCCTGCGGCTTTTCCCGGGATAGCAACCTCGACGGCCTGCTGCGCGACACCCAGGGCAACCTCACCGGCGAGTTGCTCGGCCCCGCCGTGATGGGCCGTGCCGCGCGCGCCAGCGGTGGCGCCGCCCTGATGCGCGAGATGGATGCGGCGGCCTACCGCACCTACGGCGAAATGGCCCGCCGCGTCGGCGTCACCACCTCGACCGACCTGGCCAATACCGGATCGCCGGCCACCGTCGAGGCGCTCGTCGCCGCCACCGCCGAGCCCAATTTCCCGCTGCGCATCGTGCCCGCCATGCAGCAGCGCGCCTTCTCCCTGCCCGACGGCATCGCCCGCATCACCGAACTCAAGCGCCTCAACACCGACCGCCTGCATTTCGGCATCGTCAAGATCACCGCCGACGGCTCAATCCAGGGTTTTACCGGTCGCCTGCGCTGGCCCGGCTACCACAACGGTGCGCCGAACGGATTGTGGTACGTCGCCCCCGCCGAGCTGGAATCCATCGTCGCGGCCTACCACGAAGCCGGCATCCAGTTGCACATCCACACCAACGGCGACGAGGCCAGCGAAGTCACCACCGAAATGATCGGCCGCGCCCTGGCAAAACACCCGCGGCAAGATCACCGTCACACCCTGCAACATTGCCAGATGGCCGACGCTGCAACCTTCCGCCGCATGGCAAGTTTCGGCATGTGCGTGAACCTGTTCGCCAACCACATCTACTACTGGGGCGAACAGCACCGCGCCATCACCATGGGCCCGACGCGCGCTTTGCGCCTCGACGCCTGCGCCACCGCCCTGGAGGCCGGCGTGCCACTCGCCATCCATTCCGACACCCCCGTCACCCCGGTCGATCCACTCTTCACCATGTGGTGCGCGGTCAACCGCCTGACCCCCACCGGCCGCGTGCTCGGCGAAGGCGAGCGCATCAGCCCGGCCCAGGCGCTGCGCGCGGTGACCCTCGGCCCGGCCTATACGCTGAAACTCGACCACCTGATCGGCAGCATCGATGTCGGAAAATTCGCCGACTTCGCCGTCCTGGACAGCAACCCGCTCGCCGTAGCGCCCGAAGCGATCAAGGATATCGGCGTCCACGCCACGGTGCTGGGGGGGCGGGTATTCTGATCCCGCTCACCGTGATCGGCGGCTTCCTCGGCGCCGGCAAGACCACCCTGGTCAACCACCTGCTGCGCACCGCCGAACGGCGCTGGGGCGTGCTGGTCAATGATTTCGGCGCCGTCAATGTCGACGCTGCCATGATCGCCGAGTCCGGCAGCGACAGCATCGTCCTGGCCAATGGCTGCGTGTGCTGCTCCATGGGTGAGGACCTCGGCGCTGCCCTTGCCCAACTTGTCGCACGCACACCGCCACCCGAGCACGTCATCGTCGAGGCCAGCGGCGTCGGCGATCCCTGGCGCATCGCCCAACTCGCCCTGATCGAGCCGGGCTTCTCGCTCGAACCCCTGGTGGTCCTGGCCGATGCCGCCGCCTTCCGCCGTCAGCTCGACGACCGTTGGATCGCCGACACGATCCGCCTGCAACTCGGCCATGCCGAACTGCTCCTGCTCGCCAAGTCCGACCTCGGCACCGAAGCTGATCTCACCACCGCCGCGGCCGAACTCGCCACCATCCGTCCGGCCACAGCGATCCGCCGCATCGTCAACGGTGCTGTTGCCGCCGACGATCTTTCGTTCCCCGTCGATCCGCTATCCCGCCCGCGCGCCAGCCGCCTGCACGCCGATGCCCCGTCGCACCCGTTCCGCAGCTGGCACTGGCGACCCGCCGGCCTGATCGATCGCGACCGCCTCCGCGCTGTGCTGGAGGAGCTGCCGCCATCGGTGCTACGGGTGAAGGGCATTGCCCGCTTCAGCCTGGACGACCGCCTGTTGCTGCAATATGCCGCCCGGCGCTGGGCGCTTACCCCGGCGGCCGGCATGGCCGAGACCGGACTGGTCTTGATCGGCACGCCCGACCTGCCCGATGCCGCGGCGTTGCGAGCGATGTTCGAACGCGCCTTGTCGTGCTGAGCGCCATCGATCTCTCGCCGATGGCATGGCTCACGGCGGCCGGCGCCATCCTGTTTGCCGCTATCCTGCGCGGCTTCACCGGCTTTGGGTTCGCGCTTGCCGCGGTGCCGTTGGCCAGCCTGGTGATGCCGCCGTCGCGCACGGTGGCCGCGATCCTGGTGATGCAGCTTTTGATCGGCATCCGCGACTGCGTGATGGAATGGCGCCAGGCCGACCGGGCGACGCTGCTTCGCCTGACTATCGGGGCCGCCATCGGGATGCCGCTCGGCGTCGCCGCCCTTGCGCTGGCCCCGGCGCCATTGATACGGGCGGCTCTCGGGGCGGCGGTGCTGGCGGCGGTGGCGCTGACTTGGAAGCCGCTCCGGGCGGCGCATCGGCCGCACCGGGGGGTGACGCTGGCGACCGGATTTGCGTCGGGCATCTTCCATGGCCTGGCGGCGATGGCCGGGCCGCCG
>JANXSA010000524.1 GCA_025352915.1 Rhodospirillales bacterium
GCCAGCAGCAACCCGATGATGGCCAGCAACTGCAGCGTCACCGCGCCGAAGGCGATGCGCAGCACGGTCGCGCCGATGATCCCCCAGATGATCGCCGGCCGCCGCTGATGCGCCGGCAACCCGTTCACCGCCAGGCCGATCATCACCGCATTGTCGCCGGCCAGGGTGATGTCGATGATCAGCACCTGAACGAGTGCGGTGAGCTGTTCCATCATCAGCGCGTCCATCGGTCATCCTTGTCGGCCAAATCTAGTGCGTCTAAACGTCGCCTGCCCTTAAACGGGGCTCGCCGCCGCCGCAAGGAGAACACGACCATGGTGCCCCGCTATTCCCGCCCGGCCATGGCCGCCATCTGGGCCCCCGAAAACCGTTTCCGAATTTGGTTCGAGATCGAGGCCCTCGCCGCCGAGGGCATGGCGCTCTATGGCGACGTCCCCGCCGCCTCGGCCAAAGCAATCCGCGAAAAAGGCGGCGCCAAGCTCGCCACCATCGGCCCCGCCGACGTCGAACGCATCGACGAAATCGAGCGCACCACCCGCCACGATGTCATCGCCTTCCTCACCTGGCTGGCCGAATCCATTGGCGATGACAGCCGCTTCGTCCATCTCGGCCTGACCAGCTCCGACGTGCTCGATACCTGCCTCTCGGTCCAGCTCACCCAGGCCGCCGACATCCTGCTCGCCGACCTCGACGCCGTCCTGGCCGCCCTCAAAACCCGCGCCTTCGAGTTCAAACACACGCCCACCATCGGCCGCAGCCACGCCATCCACGCCGAGCCCACCAGCTTCGGCCTCAAGCTCGCCGGCCATTACGCCGAATTCACCCGCGGGAAGGCCCGCCTCCAGGCCGCCCGCGCCGAAATCGCCGTCGCCGCCCTCTCCGGCGCCGTCGGCACCTTCGCCCATGTCGACCCCCGCGTCGAAGCGTACGTGGCCGAAAAACTCGGCCTCGCCGTCGAGCCGGTCTCCACCCAGGTCATCCCGCGCGACCGCCACGCCATGTTCTTCTCGGTCCTCGCCGTCATCGCCTGCGCCGTCGAACGCCTGGCCACCGAGGTACGCCACCTCCAGCGCTCCGAAGTCCGCGAGGCCGAAGAATTCTTCCACGCCGGTCAAAAAGGCAGCTCGGCGATGCCGCACAAGCGCAACCCGGTGCTCAGCGAGAACCTCACCGGTCTCGCCCGCATCGTCCGCGCCGCCGTCATCCCAGCACTCGAAAACGTCACCCTCTGGCACGAGCGCGACATCAGCCACTCCTCCGTCGAGCGCGCCATCGCCCCCGACACCACCGTCACCCTCGACATCGCCCTCGCCCGCCTGGCCGGCATGATGGAAAAGCTGACCGTCTACCCCGAGCGCATGCAGGCCAACCTCGAAAGCCTCGGCGGCGTCGTCCACTCCGGCGAAGTCCTCCTCGCCCTCGCCCGCGCCGGCATCCTGCGCGAAGACGCCTATGCCATCGTCCAGCGCAACGCCATGGAAACCTGGACCCGCTTGGGCCACCCCGATGCTCGCTCGTTCCGCGAAAACCTCCTGGCCGACCCCGAAGTGTCCGGCCGCGTCACCGCCGAGCAGATCGACGCCGCCATGGACTCGCGCCTCCACCTCGCCCATCTCGACACCATCTACATCCGCGTTTTCGGCGAAGCCGGCCCTTAACGGATAGAAGTTTTTTGGTTCTTTTTTTCAAAAAAGAACTTCTTTTTGAAAAAAGAAGCAAAAACTTTCATCCGCTTGATTCCGTGCCAACTGCCCAGCGCCCGGGCTGTGGCGAACCGGCGGGGTGCCTGCTATACGCCCGCGCAGCATCGGGGGAATGCCCCCCTGGAGACGACCTGCCATGGCCCGCCGCCGCCAGCTCTACGAGGGCAAAGCGAAGATCCTGTTCGAGGGGCCCGAGCCCGGCACCCTGGTGCAGTATTTCAAGGACGACGCCACCGCCTTCAACTCCAAGAAAAAGGGCATCATCACCGGCAAGGGCGTGCTGAACAACCGCATCAGCGAGTACCTGATGATGAAGCTCGGCGATATCGGCATCCCCACCCACTTCGTGCGCCGTCTTAATATGCGCGAACAACTCATTCGTGAAGTTGAGATCATCCCGGTTGAGATCGTCGTCCGCAACGTCGCCGCCGGCGGCCTCTCCACCCGCCTCGGCATCCCCGAGGGCACCCGCCTGCCGCGCTCGATCATCGAGTACTACTATAAAAACGACACCCTCGGCGACCCGATGGTCTCCGAGGAGCACGTCACCTGCTTCGGCTGGGCCAACACCCAGGACATGGACGACATCGTCGCCCTCACTTTGCGCATCAACGATTTCCTCACCGGCCTGTTCCTCGGCGTCGGCATCACCCTGGTCGACTTCAAGCTCGAATTTGGCCGGCTGTGGGAAAACGAGGAAATGCGCATCGTCCTGGCCGACGAGATTTCCCCCGATAATTGCCGCCTGTGGGACAGCAAGACCTCCGAAAAAATGGACAAGGACCGCTTTCGACGTGACTTGGGCAAGGTCGAGGAAGCCTACCAGGAAGTCGCCCGCCGCCTCGGCATCCTGCCCGAAGCCGGCGTCCGCGACCTCAAGGGTCCGGAGGTCATGCAATGACCGACCGCTTCGAAATCGCCCAGGTGATGCAATGATCACTCACTCACTTGCTTCCCTCCCCCCGCTTGCGGGGGGCTTGAGCCGCGAAGCGGATCAAGAAGGGGGGGCAGCACGCACATGAAAGCCGTCGTCACCGTCATGCTCAAGACCGGCGTGCTCGACCCGCAAGGCAAAGCCATCGGCCAGGCCCTTGCCGGATTGGGATTTTCCGGCGTCGGCGAAGTCCGCGCCGGCAAGGTTCTCGAAATTGACCTCGCCGAAACCGACCCGGCAAAAGCGAAAGCCGCCGCCGAGGACATGGCCCGCAAACTGCTGGCCAACACGGTGATCGAAAGCTTCCGCGTCGAGGTCGCCTGACCATGAAGGTCCTGTGATGAAAGCGGGCATCGTCGTCTTCCCCGGCATCAACCGCGAGCGCGACATGGCGATCGCCCTCGAACGCAGCGCGGGGAAAAAACCGCGCATGATCTGGCACCGCGAAACCGACCTCACGGGCCTCGACCTCATCGTCATCCCCGGCGGCTTCTCCTACGGCGACTACCTGCGCTGCGGCGCCATGGCCGCCCACTCCCCGATCATGGCCGCCATCCGCGCCCATGCCGAACGCGGCGGCCACATCCTCGGCGTCTGCAACGGCTTCCAGATCCT
>JANXSA010000531.1 GCA_025352915.1 Rhodospirillales bacterium
CGATCATCGCCGCCGCCGCCTCGGCCGCGACCTCCTCCAACCTCCAGGTCTGGAGCCTGATGGTGGTCGAAGACCCCGCCCGCAAGGCCCGGCTCGCGGCACTGGCCGGCGGCCAGAAGCATATCGAACAATCGCCCACCTTCCTGGTCTGGCTGGCCGACCTCGCCCGGCTGGAGACGATCGCCAAGCAGAGCCAAGCCGACATCGCCGGCATCCATTTCCTCGAGCTGTTCATGGTCGCGCTGATCGACGCGGCCCTGGCGGCGCAGAACGCCGTGGTGGCGCTGGAATCGCTCGGCCTGGGCTCGGTCTATATCGGCGCGCTGCGCAACCAGCCGGAAAAAGTCGCCGCCGAACTCGGCCTGCCGAAGCTGGTCTTCCCCGCCTTCGGCCTGTCGATCGGCGTGCCGGACACCAACGGCGCCAGCGGCATCAAGCCGCGCCTGCCGCAAAGCGTGGTCGTGCACCGCGAGCAGTACAACCCCGCCATCGATCCCGCCGCCATCGCCGCCTATGACGGCCGGATGTCGGCGTTCCAAACCGAACGCAACATGCCCGACGAACGCTGGACCCAACGGGTGATCAGCCGGGTGCGAACCCCGGAATCGCTGAACGGGCGACATCGCATGCGCGAAGCGCTGGGCAATCTCGGGTTTGAGCTGAAGTAAGGCGAGGGCAGAGCCCCATAGCCGCCAACTTTAGGCACGGTCTCCTACGCGCAGGATGGTTTCGACGTTTCTTTGCTTTCTGATGCGCTCGCAAAGATGTCGCGCCAGGGCCTGTGTCGGTTTGCACAGGGTGCTGGTGGTCAGCCTGCCTCGAATGGCTGCGCGCAATGCGTCACGCAGCATTTGGGTAATCCGCCAAAGTGAGGCGGAGCGGTCGCGCATGGCGTGCCGCAGAGGGGAGGGACTCCAGGATTTCCTGGGTGAGATCGTCGATCAGCAGAGCAAGAATGAGGTGCGCCAGCAGCCAACTTCGGGCCAGGGTGCGGCTCTTTGCTGGTAGCCGATCCAGGCCGAGCTGGCTTTTCATGTGCTTGAACGCCAGTTCCACCTGCCAGCGCACCCGGTATGCCGCCAGCACCTCGTCCAGGCCGACATCGTCCGGCAACGAGGTCAGCACCATCAGGTAGCCGGCGGATTGGATCGTCATTGGTTGCAGTTCGGCGTGGCTGCGGCGCTTGCTGTGGGCGCGGCGCACCCGCCGCAGCGCCTGGGTGGCTGCCTCAGGGGTCGCGCGGCGCACGATCAGCCGGGCTTCGAAGCGGTCTGGCCACGCCGGCGGCGGGCGCCGGGATGGGCTACCTGGACGCGTCGCTCGATCACGCAGCCGGGCGCGATGGCGCCGAACATTGTCTCCCAGATCAGCGCCGTGCCATCAGCATTGCGCACCCGCAGGCTCGACCAGCCGACCCTAACGATGAAGTCTGCTCCTCGATCAAGCACTGATTTGAGAGCGCCGGGCTTGGCGTAGTTGCGATCGCCCAGGGCGATGTCGCCGGGCTTGCCGGGCGCAGCACGATCTTCGCTGCCATCCAGGGAAGCTGGATGGGCACCATCCGGATTGTGGGGGTGAGTGCGAACCGTGGCTGCGAACCATCCCGCCGATGGGCGCGGGTCTGCGCGATCCACGGTTCGCAGCCAAGCTATTGAGAAGGCTCAGAACCAGTGCGAACCATGCCACGTGGGACTGCGAACCTCGGCAACCATGGTTCGCACCCAAGCGATTGATAACAAGCGGAAATAGTGCGAACTACGAACTATGTTTTTGAGCTGTCGCTAGCGGTCTATCGCGCTCTTGCCTCCCGCATAAATATTCACCAGGACGAAATCAAGCAATCAAGAAGTAATTCTTCTAGTTTTTCTTGTAATTTTTTTATCGTTGCTTGTGTGTCCGATCTCCTGCGGTCCGTCGCGGGAACTGCCTCGCCTCAGCGGCGCACCTCTTCGACGGTGAACACATCATACGGCGAGTGGTTCCAGCGCCGCAGTACGCTTTCGGGCGTCGTTGATTGGCATGGTGGACATTGTCCATACACAAAGATAGAATAAAGCCAGGAGAACAGACATGCCCAATCCGACCCTGTCCTCAAAGCGACCGGCTGCCCGACCATCAGCGTCCAAGCAGGCATTGCGCACGGCGACCGCGGGGGCGATCAACATTCGCATCCGCGACGACGATCGCACGCTGATCGACCAGGCTGCGCTGCTGTCCGGCAAGTCGCGCTCCGAGTTCATGCTCGAGGCCGCGCGTCGTGCTGCCAGCGAGACGATCCTGGACCGCACGCTGTTCCGCTTGAAACCTGCTGCCTTCGCCAGATTCGTCGAACTGCTCGACGCCCCGCCGCAGCCGAACGAGAAGCTGCGCCGCCTGATGCAGACCAAGGCGGTGTGGGAGTGAACGGTGGCGGGCTGTCGTCGCCCGTACCGCTGGACAACACGCACGACGTCTCGGTGTTCGACTGTGGTGAGCCGTCGCTGAACGATTGGCTGGTGCGGCGAGCCTATGCCAACCAGGCGTCGGGGGCTTCCCGGACCTTCGTGGTGTGCCGCGCTGGATTCGTGGTCGGCTACTACACCCTGGCCGCAGGGGCGGTGGCGAGCAGTGGCGCGCCGGGACGGGAGCGCCGGAACATGCCCGACCCGATCCCCATGGCGGTGCTGGGGCGGCTTGCGGTTGATCGCAGTGTCCAAGGCCAGGGCGTGGGGCGAGCCCTGCTGCGCGACGCTGTACTTCGCACTGTCCAGGTATCGGCGGCGATTGCGGTGCGCGGCATCCTCGTCCAGGCGCTCAACGAGGATGCCGCCCGGTTCTACCGGGCCTGGGGCTTCGTACCGTCACCGGGTGACCCGATGCCGCTGATGGTCACGCTCGGCGACGTCACTGTGGCAATGGGTTGACGGATCACGCGGCGCGGGGACGCGCCATCAACCCGTAATGCACGGCCAGCACGTTCAGCGCCGCCACCAGGATGCCCTGGCCCTGGACGTGGTTGATCGACCGCCCGCCCCAGCCCTGGCGACCAGCCCACTCCCGCACCGAGCATTCCATCCCGACCACGTGCCACAGGCATCTGCCGCAGGCACTGTCTGCACCGCCGAACAGGGCCAGGGCATTGGCGACGCGGTGACGAGCGGCAGCCTGCCGCTCGGTCGGGCCGTCATCAGCGCCACCGCTGACACGGACCGGCGCCGAGACGCGCATGCCGTCCAGCATGGCGGCGCGGAACTGGGTGCGGAACATGCATCCGGCTTCGTGCATTGCCGGGGTGATGCAGCCGTTAGAGGTGGCTCGGTTTCTCGCTACAGCGTTTCGGTTCCATTATACCGACCTGCGGAAAAGCCGACTCTTT
>JANXSA010000565.1 GCA_025352915.1 Rhodospirillales bacterium
CGCCGGCCAGCACCGGAACCGCCAGCAGCAGCAGGAAAGCGGTGACCAGCATCGACCAGACGAACAACGGCATCTTGTGCAGCGTCATGCCCGGCGCGCGCATGTTGAAGATGGTGGTGATGAAGTTGATCGCGCCCAGCAGCGACGAGATGCCGGCCAGATGCAGCGCGAACAGCACGAAATCCAGCGCCGGCCCGCTCTGGTAGGTCGAATTGGCCAGCGGCGGATACAGCGTCCAGCCCGGCCCGGCGCCCTGACCGACGAACTGGCCCAGCAGGATCAGGATGAAGGCCGGCACCAGCAGCCAGAAGCTGATGTTGTTCAGGCGCGGAAACGCCATGTCCGGCGCCCCGATCATCAACGGCACGAACCAGTTGCCGAAGCCGCCGATCAGCACCGGCATGACCGAGAAGAAGATCATCAGCAGCCCGTGCGAAGTGATCGCCGCGTTCCAGGCCTGCCCGGACGCAAAAATCTGCATCCCCGGGCTCTGCAATTCCATGCGCATCAGGATCGAGACGATCAGGCCGACGATACCGCCGACCAGCCCGAAGATGATGTAGAGCGTGCCGATATCCTTGTGGTTGGTGCTGAACAGCCAGCGCTGGGCGAAGCTCAGCTCCACATGGTGGTGATCGTCATGCCTGTGTCCGGCCCCGTATCCGGCCCCGTCTCTGGCAGCGTGGTCTTGTGCGCTCATGGCTCTGCTCCTGCTGCCCGGTGGCTACTGGCGAACCGCGGCCAGGACGGTGGCCGATGGGGCGGTATCGTTGCTGGCGTATTTCTTCTTCGCCTCGGCCAGCCAGGCGGTGTACTCGGCCGGCGACACCGCGCGCACCGCGATCGGCATGTTCGAATGGTCCTCGCCGCAGATCTGGTTGCACTGGCCGTAATAGGTGCCCGGCTTGTCAATGCGCACCCAGGTCTCGATCGTCCGGCCCGGGATGGCATAGCGCTGCACGCCGAGCGCCGGAATGAAGAAGCTGTGGATCACGTCCGCACTGGTCGCCAGGATCCGCACGTTCTTGCCGACCGGCAGCACCAGCGGTTCATCCACTTCCAGCAGACGCAGCGAGCCTGCCTTCATCTGGGCCGGCTTGACGCTCTTGGCCTCCAGCGGCCGGCTGCCGAAATTCAGGCCATCGGCGTCGGGGTAGGTGTATTCCCAATACCACTGTCGCGCGGTGACCTTGATCGTCATATCGGCGTTCTGGGTGCGGTCCTGGAAATACACCAGGCGGAAGCTCGGGATGGCGATGACCACCAGGATCAGCACCGGAATCACCGTCCACGCCACTTCAAGCACCGTGTTGTGGCTGGTCTGGCTCGGATTCGGATTCTTCTCGGCGCTATAGCGCCAGATCACATAGCCCAACAGGCCCGCCACGAAGATGGTGATGGCCGTCATCAAGACCGTCACGAGGTTGTGCAGGCTCTCGATCTGGGCCGCCACCGGGCTCGCCGGGGTCTGCATGCCCATTTGCCAATTGCGCGGCACATCGGCAAGCGCCGGATCGAGCAGGGCAAGAAAGGCTACGGCCAGGCTTGCCAGGGAAACGGCGGCAACCAGGCGCCGGAGAAGTTGCATCGTAAGATCCATCCCGCTGAGATGCGCCGGCCAGACCCGCCGCGCAGTGCACAAATGGGGTACTCCGCCGACGTGCCTAGATCAAGGCCTGTCAGTCGAATTCCCGCCATTGACGGCGCCGCCGCCTCAATTTTGCAACCGCGCCAGGGTGAACAGGCCGAATGGCGGCACCGAGGAAAACTGCGTCTGCGCACGCTCCTCCGGGCTGAACAGCGCGTCGAAGGCGAAATCCGGGTGCCAACCCAATGCGCGCGATGCCGGCGCCAGGGTGCGTTCGGCCCACCAGCGCAGCCCGCCCTCGGCGGCGAAGTGGTTGACGAACAGGATATGCCCGCCCGGCCGCACCACCCGGCGCAACTCCAACATCAGCGCGCGCGGATGCGGCACCACCGAGGCGACAAACATCGCCACGGCTATATCAAACCCGCCATCAGCAAACCCGGTCGACTCGGCATCCAGTTCCAGCAGCGCCTCGACATTGCCCAGCCGCTCGGTCTTCACCCGGGTCCGGGCGCGATCCAGCATCTCGGCCGAC
>JANXSA010000572.1 GCA_025352915.1 Rhodospirillales bacterium
AGGTCTTTCAGCGCCAACAGCGCCAGATACAGGAAGTTGCCAGAGCCGCAGGCCGGGTCCAGCACCCGGAAGGCGCGCACCCGGTCGAGAAACTGACGATAGGTGGTGGCGGCGGCACTTTGCGCGGTCCGGCGCGTGCCCGCCGACTTCGCCGCCATCGCGCGCTGCAACGCCGCCTCGATCCGCTCCTTTGCCGCCTCCCACTCGGCCAGCAAGGGCCGGCGGATCACCGGATCAATCAACCGCTCGATCTTCTCCCGGTCGGTGTAGTGCGCGCCCAACTGCGCCCGCTTGTCCGGGTTCAACCCGCGCTCGAACAGCGTGCCCATGATGGACGGGTCAATCTCGGACCAATCCAGCGCGGCGGCCCCGGCAAGGTCGGCAATGTCCTCGGCTTCCAGCGGCAATGCGGTATCGTCATCGAACAGGCCGCCGTTGAACCACTGCACCGACTGGTAGCCCACCCGCCCGCCGGGGTTCTGCATGGCGCGGAACAGCTCGGCGGCAAAGGGGGCAAAGTCCGCCGGCCGCTTCGCCGCCGCCGCCAGCATGGATTCAAACAGCCCGCGCGGCAGCAGCCCCACGTCGTCAGCGAACAGGCAGAACACCAGGCGGATCATGAAATGGGCAACGCCTTGGGGCTCGTGCCCGCGGTCCCGCAGCCGCCCGGCCAACCCCGCAAAACTCGCCGCCGCCCGCTCGGTCAATGCCTGCCGCGACGTGCCGGGCTTGAAGGCATCGGGCTCGGTCCAGCACTGGCGCAGCCGCGCGCGCACCGCGGGGTTGCGTAGCTCGTCCAGCGCCAAGTCGGTGCGCGCGCTGACTTCGTTGGTCCAGTTGGTGCGAATGATGATCCGGTCCATATCGGAACAGATCAGCAGCGGCGGATTGCCCAGCGCGCCAGCATAGCGCAGCAACTGGTCATGCGCCTTTTCCATGTCGCCACCACGGGATTTGTATTCCCAGGCGAAGCACCCGCGCTTCCACACATCCGCCCAGCCGGCCCCGCCCGCCGCCTTGGTCGCCCCCTTCTCAAAGGCATAGGTCGCCCCGGTGGGATCGCTGGCGGGCACTGGCACGTCCAGCAACGCGCACAGGTCCATGAAGTGCGATTTCGATGCCGCGGCTTCGTTGCGGGTATTGGCAGCCCAGCGGGAAACGAACGCATCAGGTGTCATGCCGAGATGGTAGCGGTTGCCAGGGCCATTCGGCGAGGGGCGGCAATAGGCTTCTTGCCTGTCGGCAAAAAATACACGCTGTTCGGCCGGCCATGGGCGCGAATCTACGACCAATGTAATCATAAGCCATTTAACTATTTGAATTACCTCGTTTTTCCTGCCGCCATCGCAGGCAAACCCCTGCGCTCCCCATTTGCGCCCGGCCGGCGCAGCGAAAATTCAATGCGCAGGAAAAAATCTGCGCATGACCCCCAAGCGGTCAAACGCCCGAATGCATGTAGAGTATTGGCACCCCCCACCCCTCCCGGCTCGTGCCCTTCACCGACGGGCGAACCCTTCGGCATCGGGAACAGTCAGTGCCCGATGCGCATCCGTAATTTCTCCCGGCAACTTCCAACTCCGCGGCACCCTGTGCCACAGCCTTTCAAACTGCCGCGGCCCAACGCCAAAGCATCTCAGTGCTTCATCGCGAAACCATGGCTTGCCTCGCGGCTTCGTGCTGACGTGCTGGGCCGCAACCGCCATCAGCCACTTCCGGCACTGCATGGCGGCAGCATGTTCCGCAGGACCGCCCATGCCCCGGGACTGTTCGGCAATCGCATCGTGCCTCGCCCTGACCCATCCGGGCCAGGCATCGCGCGCTGGCAACGCCGGCAGATCGCCATAGGCTTCATCCCGTGGACACGGCACAACGGCTACATCGCACCATGCAGCTTCATCGATGTGCAACGTGAACGTATCGCCAAGCGGCTCAAACAGCGCCAGCCAGGGCATGACGTTCGGCTCAATGGCCTTCACACCCTGCCAATCGGCGCGCGGAATCCACTCCCAAACGCCGTCTGGCCCGGCGCGCCGGCCATAGGCCCGCAGGCGGCCCGCTGATAACTGCATCAAGATGATCTGGACGATCTCGCACTGAGCCTCACTGAGCCTTCGCGACTCCCATGCCCCTACCTCCGGTTCGCTGTCCTCATCTTCCGGTGAGTCCACACGCCACGCCCGCCGAAGCACGCTGGGGATGGGCGGCTCATCAAGTGCCGCCCG
>JANXSA010000652.1 GCA_025352915.1 Rhodospirillales bacterium
GTAGTCGCGGCGGATGCGCGCCCAGGGGTAGAGCGGCACCGCGGCCGCTGTGGTGTTGCGCACGCGTTGGCGCAGGGTGAACATGAAATCGGCATCGACGCCGACCTCGATCTCGAACACCAGGCCCTCGCCGTTGTTCCAGGATAGGAGGGCGGTCGAGTCCTTGGTCACGGTGCCGGCGCCGGTCCACAGCGTGTCGTTGCCGGGCAGCTTGGTGGCGGCGCCGGCTTCGGCGGACCAGCCGACCTGGATATAGTAGGGCTGCTTTTCCGATCGCGGCTCGAGCAGCTTGACCAGCGGGGCGTCGGGCTTGGCGGCCTCGCGGTAGCCGTTCAGCACCAGTTCGTCGATCCGCGCGCCGAGCAGGCTGATGCTGCCGTCGACGCGGGGGGCGGCGATCTTCACGCGCGGCACTTCCTTGGGCACCCCGGCGGCGGCGCCAGTGCTGGGCACTGCCGCGCCGCTGGGGGACGCGGTCGGAGTGCCGCTGGCAGCCGTTGTGCCTGCCACGGGCGCGCCTGCGACGGGGGGCGGCGGTGCGACCGGCTTGGGCGCCGGCAGCAGCATCTGGAAGCCGAGCAGGATTGCCACGGAAATGGCGATCGCCAGGAAAAGTCGCTTCTGATCCATCAGGCTTGGGTCCGGGCTTGTCGGGGCGGGGGCGGCGTATCGACCCCGCCGGGGTTCCAGGGGTTGCAGCGCAGGATGCGCCGCGCGGCAAGTCCGGTGCCGCGCAGCGCGCCGTGGCTGGCCAGCACCACGCAGGCGTAATGGCTGCACGAGGGTTCGAAACGGCAATGCGCGCCGATGAACGGGCGCAGGGTCCATTGATAGACCCGCACGGCACCGGTCAGCACGGCGGCGGCGGCGGTCATGGGCGTTCTCCCGGCGTGACGCCGAGCTTGGACAGGGCGCGGCGAAGATCGTCCTTGAGGTCGGCGAAGTCGCGCCCGCGGGTGGAATCGCGGCCGATCAGCACCAGGTCGACGCCGGCCACGGGATGCGCGCCCAGGTATAGCCGGGCGGCTTCCTTCAAGCGGCGCCGCGTGCGGTTGCGCACCACGGCATTGCCGACTTTCTTGGTGACGGTGAAGCCCAGCCGCGCCGGACCGCCACCGTCGCGCTCCAGCGCTTGTAGCACCATGCCGTGCACGGCGACGCGGCGGCCCTTGGAAGCCACGCGCAAGAACTCTGCCCGCCGAGTCAGCCGGAACGGCTTGTCGGGGCGATACGCGGGAAGCGGAGTCGGCGTCATCGTCGCCTCCGCTGGCTGAATGAGTGCCGGGGCGCTGTCAGGCAGTCGGGGCGCTGTCAGGCAGCCGGCACTCAGGCCGACAGCTTCGAGCGGCCCTTGGCGCGGCGGTTGGACAGCACCTTGCGGCCGCCGACGGTTGCCATGCGGGTGCGGAAGCCATGGCGGTGCTTGCGAACCAGTTTGGACGGTTGATAGGTGCGCTTCACGACATTCTCCGATCTTGCATGGGCCCGTCTCGTATAGGCAAGCGGGTTCGCATAGGGCTGGTCGGATCACTCCGCGTGTGCGAACCATCGCCAACCACGCAAGATCAATCCCGGCCAGGGGTCCCATAGCAGGCCGCGGCTTATAGTCGGTCGCTGCTTGGCGCGTCAACCACGCGCGCGTCCATAACCAGGAGCTTGCCGATGCGCCGGATGCTGCCGCTGATCGTGCTCCTGGGATTGCTGGGGCTTGCCTATGCGATGAATTGGCATCAGGCGCTGTCCTGGGCGGGGCTGGCGGCGCGGCGGGCCGAGCTTCAGGGCGCCGTGGCTGCCCAGCCGATGCTGGCCGCGCTGTGCTATGTCGCGGTCTATGCTGCCGCCGTCGCGGTCTCGATTCCTGGCGCCGTGGTCATCACGGTGACCGGCGGACTGCTGTTCGGCACCTTGCTTGGCGCCGTGCTGGCCGTCATCGGCGCCACCATCGGCGCGGTGCTGGTGTTTCTCGCGGCGCGCAGCGCGCTGGGCCCGTTCATCGCCCGCCGCCTCGGGCCTTGGCTGGACCGGTTGCGCCCGGGGCTGGAGCGCGACGGCTTCAACTATGTGCTGGCGCTGCGCCTGATCCCGGTGGTACCGTTCTGGCTGGCCAACCTGGCCCCGGCGCTGGTCGGAATGCGCCTGGCCCCGTTCGCGCTCGCCACTTTCCTCGGCATTATTCCCGGCGGCGCGGTGTTTGCCTCGATCGGCGGCGGCATTGGCCATGTGCTGGATGCCGGCGGCACCCCGGACCTGTCGCTGATCCTGTCCGCCCCGGTGCTGCTGCCGCTGCTTGGCCTGGCGGCGCTGTCGCTGTTGCCGCCCCTCTGGAAGCGCTGGAAAACCCATCATGGCTGATTTTGACCTAGCCGTCATCGGCGCCGGCGCCGCCGGGCTTTCGGTTGCCGCGATTGCCGCCCAGCTTGGCTTGCGGGTGGCGTTGATCGAGCGGGCGCGGATGGGCGGCGACTGCCTCAACACCGGTTGCGTGCCCAGCAAGGCGTTGCTGGCCAGCGCCCATGCTGCCCGTAACGCCCGCGCCGCCGGTCCGCTCGGCATTCATATCGCCGAGCCGGTGGTCGACTGGGCGGCGGTCCAGGCCCATGTCCATGGCGTCATCGCGGCGATCGCGCCGATGGATAGTGTGGCGCGCTTCACCGCGCTGGGGACCGAGGTGCTGCAAGGGAGCGCGCGCTTTGTCGACCCGGACACCCTGGAGGTCGCCCTGCCCGGCGGCCCCCGCCGGCTGACTGCCACGCGCATCGTGATCGCCGCCGGCGGGCGCGCCGCGATCCCCGACCTGCCTGGGCTCGATGGTGTCGGCTACCTGACCCACGAGACGATCTTCGACGTCACGCCGCGGCCCGAGCACCTGCTGATTATCGGCGGTGGTCCGATCGGGCTGGAGATGGCACAGGCCCATGCAGCGCTCGGCTGCCGCGTCAGCCTGGTCCAGCGCCGCGGCATCGCGCCACAGGATGACGCCGAGCTGGTCGACGGGCTGCGGGCGGCTTTGCTGGCGGACGGGATCGCCCTGTTCGAGAACACGGAGGCGGCCCGGGTCGAGCCGGGTCCGATCCTGGTACTGGAAGACGGCCGGCGTCTGGCGGGCAGTCATCTGCTGATCGCCACTGGCCGCACGCCCAATCTGGCGGCGCTCGACCTGGCGGCCGGGAATGTCCGCGCCAGCGAACGCGGCATTGTCACCGATGCCGGGCTGCGCAGCCCCAGCAACCGCCGCGTCTATGCCGCCGGCGACATCGCCGACCCCGTGGATATCGGCCCGCGCCAGTTCACCCATGTCGGCAGCTATCATGCCGGCATCGTCATCCGCCGCGCCCTGTTTCGCCTGCCGGCCAGGCTCGACTACGCCGCCCTGCCGCGCGTCATCTACACCGATCCCGAGCTGGCCCAAGTCGGCCTCACCGAGGCACAGGCGCGCGCCGCCGGCCACACCAAGCTGCGCATCCTGCGCTGGCCGCTGGCCGAGAACGACCGCGCCCAGGCCGAGCGCCGCACCGAAGGCCTGGTCAAGATCGTGGCGACGCCGAAGGGGCGGGTGCTCGGCGCCGGGATTCTTGCCCCACATGCCGGCGAGATGATCGGCACCTGGACCCTGGCAATCAGCCAGGGGATCAGGCTGTCCGCCCTGGCCGGCATGATCGTGCCCTATCCCACCCGCGCCGAAGCCGCCAAGCGCGCCGCCGGCAGCTTTTTCGCCAGCCGCCTGTTCGCGCCGGTAACCAAGCGCCTGATCGGTTGGCTCGCCCGGCTGCCTTAGCGCCGGGGGCGTCAGCGCTATCGACGTGAAGGTAAGGAAGGCTGGGCTCTGCCCAGACCCGCCAGGGGCCAAGCCCCTGGACCTCAATTTTACAAGAAATTGCGAAATTTCAGAGACTTGAAGTCTTTGCGCGCCAAGGTAATTCCTGGCTACGCAAGCAACTCGAAATTGGCGCCTGGGTTCGATTGGCAGCAGCTGGCACGGTCACTTAAGGTAATGGGATCAAAGGGTCTCTGACCCTTTGCGGGTCGAGGGCAGAGCCCTCGCCTTCCTTACCTTTGCACGTATGGGCGTCAGTTCTTGGGTTGCGGGGTTTCGGTGGCGCCGCCGGCCAGTTTCCAGGCGGTATAGCCGCCGCCGACATGGGCGACGTTGGCCAGGCCCATGTCCTGGACGGTCTTGGCCGCCAGGGCCGAGCGCCAGCCGCTGGCACAATAGAACACGAAGCGCTTGGGCTCGGCGAAGACCGGCTTGGCGTAGGGGCTGTCGGGGTCGACCCAGAATTCCAGCATGCCGCGCGGGCAGGAGAAGGCGCCGGGGATGCGGCCCTCGCGTTGGATCTCGCGGGGGTCGCGCAGGTCGACGAAGACCACGCCGGGGTCGCCGTGCAGGCTCAGTGCCTGGTCGACCGGCAGGGTCTGGACCTCGGCCTCCGCTTCGGCCAGCAGGGCCTTGTAGCCTTTCTTCATGGCCGATCTTTCGTCGCTTTGCTGCGCCATTCGGTGCCGGGCGCTTGCAGCTGTCAAGCCGGTGTCAATGGACCAGGACGGGCACCATTTCGTGCTCGACAATGGCGGCGCAGGCGAGGTTCTGGTCCGGGGCCACGGCCATTGGCGTGCCGTCGGCGGCGTGGATGGCGAAGGCGTGGGCGCCGTTGAAGATCACCGGCTTCACGTAGGCCACCTGTTGCAGGCCGAGGCGGCCGAGATCGGCGGGTGACAGCAGACGGATGTCGAAGATGACGGCGGACGGCGGGGGGGAGGTGGTGTCGGTCATGACGTGTCTCCTGGTTGAGCCGATGAAATGTTGCCGGCTATTCGGCGGAGCCATCCACCATTGGCACGGCGGCGCCGGGGGCTGCCCGCTTGCCGATGCTGATGGTCTTCACCCGCGTCTCGGGCTGTGGGCGGGCAAGGTCGATGTGCAGCAGGCCGTTATCGAGCCAGGCGCCGGTGACCTCGATGCCTTCGGCCATGACGAAGGCGCGCTGGAACTGCCGGGCGGCGATGCCGCGATGCAGGAACACCCGGCCCTGGCTGTCGTCGGTCTGGCGGCCACGGATCACCAGCTGGTTGTCTTCCTGGGTGATTTGCAGGTCGTCCATGGTGAACCCGGCCACCGCCAGGGAGATGCGCAGGCCGGTCGGGCCGGTCTGTTCGATGTTGTAGGGCGGATAGCCCTCGGAGGAGGTTTTCGACGCGCGCTCGAGCATCTGCTCGAGGTGGTCGAAGCCGAGGAACAGCGGGGATGTGAAGACGCGGGTGGTCACGAAGGCCTCCTCATGCGAGCGAAGCGGGCGGCGGATCCCGTTATGGCAACCCGACGCCAACTTATTTGGCGGGTCCCGGCTGGGTTGCAAGAGGGCCATCGGCGTTGATCGCGGCGGGCCGCACCGCTACATCCCTGCGATGAACGACGAAACCCCGCCGGCCGCCGACGCCACGCTGTTGCCGATCCTGATCGCGCCGCACGCCACCCTGAAGCTACGCTGCCGCGCGGTTGCGGCCGGCGACAACGATGCGGTGCGCGCGCTGGTGCCGCGCATGTTCGCGGCGATGTACCATGCCCCGGGGATCGGGCTGGCGGCCCCGCAGGTTGGCATTGCCTTACGGGTGGCGATCATCGACCTGGCGCTGAATGACAAGCGGACGCCGCATGTGCTGGTCAATCCGGAGATCGTGGCGGCCAGCAAGGAGGTGGCGACGCGCGAAGAGGGGTGCCTGTCGCTGCCGAACATGTTCGCCGACGTGACCCGGCCGGCGCAGGTGAAGGTGCGGTATTTCGATCTTGGGGGTGCACGGCGGGAGATCGAGGGCGACGGGCTGCTGGCGGCGTGTTTGCAGCATGAGCTGGATCATCTGGACGGGGTGCTGTTCGTCGACCACATCTCGGCGCTGAAGCGCAACATGATCCTGCGCAAGCTGGCCAAGGAACAGAAGAACAAGGAGCGCTGATTATGGCGCGGCTGGCGTTCATGGGCAGCCCGGATTTTGCGGTGCTGGCGCTGCGGGCGCTGCATGGCGCGGGGCATGAGATCGCCGCGGTGTATTGCCAGCCGCCAAGGCCGGCCGGGCGCGGGCAGGCGGTGCGGCCGTGTCCAGTGCAGGTTGCCGCCGAGGCGCTGGGGCTGGAGGTGCGCACGCCGGTGCGGCTGCGGCGGGACGAGGCGGCGCAGGCGGAATTTGCGGCACTTGGGCTGGATGTGGCGGTGGTTGCAGCTTACGGGTTGATCCTGCCGCAGGCGATGCTGGATGCGCCGCGGCGCGGGTGCCTGAACATCCATGCCAGCCTGTTGCCGCGCTGGCGCGGGGCGGCGCCGATCCAGGCGGCGCTGTTGGCGGGGGATGGCGCGACCGGGATCACCATCATGCAAATGGATGCCGGGCTGGACACCGGGGCGATGTTGGCGCGCGATTCGGTGCCGATCACCGCAACGACCACGGCGGGCGAGTTGCATGCCGCGCTGGCGGCGATGGGGGCGCGGCTGGTGCTGGAGGTGCTCGACAACGCCCCTGCCCCGGTGGCGCAGCCCGCGGAGGGCGCCAGCTATGCTGCCAAGCTGACGCGTGATGACGGGCGGATCGACTGGCGGCTGGATGCTGCGGCACTGGATCGGCGGGTGCGGGCGCTGAACCCGTGGCCGGGCACTTTTACGGTGTTGGATGGCGATGTGCTGAAGGTTCTGGCGGCGGCGCCGGAGGCTGGTGGGGGGGCGCCGGGGACGGTGTTGGATGACGCGCTGCTGGTCGGCTGCGGGCAGGGTGCGCTGCGGCTGTTGCGGGTGCAGGCGCCGGGGCGGGGCGCCATGGCGGCCGAGGCGTTTCTGCGCGGGCGCCAGGTGCCGGCGGGGACCGTACTCGGCTGATGCCGCGCTATGCTTTGATGCTGGAATACCATGGCGCCGGGTTTTTCGGGTGGCAGCGCCAGGCGAGCGGGTTTTCGGTGCAGCAGGTGCTGGAGGAGGCGGCGGCGCGGCTGGTGGGCGGGGCGCCGGTGGCCAGCATCACCGCCGGGCGGACCGATTCCGGGGTGCATGCCAGCGGGCAGGTGGCCAGTATCGACCTGGACCGCGAGATATCCGGCGACAAGCTGCGCGATGCGCTGAACTACCACATGAAGCCGCATGCGGTGGCGGTGCTGCGGGCCGGTCTGGCGCCGGCGGGATGGAACCCGCGGTTTTCGGCGATCGGGCGGGAGTATCGCTATCGCATCCTCAACCGGCGGGCGCGCGCGGCACTGCAGGCCGGGCGGATGTGGCATGTGCCGCAAGAGCTTGATGCCGCGGCGATGGCGCGCGGGGCCGCGGCGCTGCTGGGGCGGCATGATTTCACCTCGTTTCGCGCCACCTCGTGCCAGGCGAAATCGCCTGTGCGAACGATCGACCAGCTGGAGGTTCGCCGCGAAGGCGAGATAGTGGTGATTGACGTGGCCGCCCGCAGCTTCCTGCATCACATGGTGCGCAACATCGTCGGCACGCTGAAGCTGGTGGGCGAAGGGACCTGGCCGGCGGAGCGGGTGGGGCTGGCGCTGGCTGCTTGCGACCGTGCCGCTGCCGGGCCGACCGCGCCGCCGGATGGGCTGATGCTGATGGCCGTGCGCTATCCCGAGGATCCGTTCAGCCTGCGGTGAGCCGCAATATCGTGATGCCCAGTGCCATGTCGGCGACCACCAGAAGAGCCGCACGCCCGGCGGACAGGCCGAGGCCGATACGAGTGGCCGACCATTGCAGCCAGAGCGACCAGCCCATGGCCACCACCCAGGCGGTCTGTCCGATGATGGCCGGCGCGCCGAGCAGGGTGGGTGCCATGGCGCAGGCCATCAGCAGGTACTGCACCAGGTTGCACCAGTTCCACAGCACGACGAAGAGCGGCCACAGCTCGGCCCGGTCCATCGCCGCGGCCAGACGGTGCGACAGCACGGCATAGCCGAGCCAGGCCAGGACAAAGCTGGCGGTTTCGCGCAGGGTGGCGATGCCGAAGTCGGATATGCCGAGGCTGGCCTGGCCCTGGTCCTGGCCCAGGCTTTGGATCAGCAGGAAGATCGGCACGCAGAACAGCAGGGCCAGAAAGCTGTGACGCGCCCGCGCCAGCTGTGCCTCGGGGGGCTCGATGCTGACCAGGAACGCGCCTTCCGGGCGGCCTTGGGCGAGCAGCAGCGCCGCGCGCAGGCCCATCCACGGGCCGATGGAGACGTCGGTCAAGGGGCGGCTAGTCCTGCGCCAGCACGGCGGCGATGATGCGCGGCACCATCACCAGGGTTACGGTGCCGAGATTGATTGCGATGACCAGCAGCGTGGTCCGGCCCTTGGACAGGCCGAGGCCGTGGCGGGCGAGGAACCAGTGCAGGCTGATGCCATAGGCGGCGATGGCGAACAGCACGGCGATCGCCGCCTGTGCCTCGCCCAAACCCATGCGGCGCAACACGCCGGTTGCCATCAGCAGCGCCAGCGCCACCACGGGGACCGCCCATTGCGACCAGTTGAAGGCGACAGCGTAGCGCGGCCACCATTCGCCGCGCTGCCAGCGGCCGGCCAACGTAGCCGCAATCACCGCCGGGGCGATCAGGGCGATCAGCGTGGCGAGCAGGTCGGTGACCACCGACAGGCCACTGCCGGACAGCAGCATCAGCGCGCCGCCAACGAGGGGAAAGGCGACCAGCGGGGCCAGCGAATTGAGGAACGCCTGCCTGGTGGCGCCGAATTCGGCGAACCCCTGGGGTTGGAACCGTGCCAGCCGGAACACGCCGCGGATCACGCTCCGGCGTGGTTGCGGATCGCTCATCGCAGCAGCTTGTCGAGCACCGCCCGATAGATGCGGGCGAGGTCGCGCAGTTCGTCGACCGGCACGCGCTCGTCGACCTGGTGCATGGTTTGGCCAACGAGGCCGAATTCGGCGACCGGGCAGTAGCGGGCGATGAAGCGGGCATCGGAGGTGCCGCCGCCGGTGTCCAGCTTCGGCTGGCGGCCGGTGGCTTCGGCGATGGCGGCGGTCAGGGCTTCGATTTCGGGGCCGGCTGGGGTGAGGAAGCTTTCGCCGGAGATCGACACGTCGAGGTCGAATCGCTCGGCGTGGCGCTCGGCGGTGGCGCGGACCCAGGCGGCCAGCGAGGCGCCGCTGTGGCGTTCGTTGAAGCGGATGTTGAGCATCAACTTCGCACTGGCCGGCACCACGTTGGTGGCGGTGTTGCCGACATCGATGCTGGTGACCTGGATGCTGGTGGGTTCGAAGAATTCGCTGCCGGCGTCGATCGGGGCGGCGGTCAGGGCGGCGGCGATGCGCACCAGCCGGTGGATCGGATTATCGACGCGGTGCGGATAGGCGACGTGGCCCTGGATGCCATGCACCGTGAGGGTCATGTTGACGCTGCCGCGCCGACCGACCTTGATCATGTCGCCCAGGGCGGTGGGGTTGGTGGGTTCGCCGACGATGCAGAAATCCGGCACCTGGTTGTTCGCCTGCATCCATTCCAGGACGCGGACCGTGCCGTCGATCGCCGGGCCCTCCTCGTCGCCGGTGATCAGCAGGCTGATCGAGCCTTTGGGTGCGCCGGCTTTGAGGTGATCGGCGGCGGCGGCGACAAACGACGCGATGGCCCCCTTCATGTCGCAGGCGCCGCGGCCATAGAGAACGCCGTCGCGGATATCGCCGGCGAAGGGGCCGCTGGTCCAGTTGGCGGCACCTTCCGGCACCACATCAGTATGGCCGGCGAAGCAGATATGCGGTCCTTCGCCGCCGATGCGGGCGAAGAGGTTCTCAATCTCGCCGTAGCGCAGGCGCGTCACGGTGAAGCCGATCGCTTCCAACGCGGTGGCCAGCACGTCCTGCGCACCGGCATCTGCGGGCGTAACAGAGGCACAGCGCAGCAGGGCCTGCGCCAGCACCAGCGGGTCGTGCGCCGTATTGCCGGACATGTTCAGTAGCGCAGCAGCTCGTTGATGGCGGTTTTCGCGCGGGTGCGTGCGTCGACCTGCTTCACGATCACCGCGCAGTAAAGCGACGGCGTGCCGACCGGGCCGGGCATCGCGCCGGGGACCACGACGGAATAGGGAGGCACCCGGCCGACATGCACTTCGCCAGTGTCGCGGTTGATGATCTTGGTGGTGGCGCTGAGAAACACGCCCATCGCCAGCACCGCGCCGCGCTCGACGATCACGCCCTCGACCACCTCGGAGCGGGCGCCGATGAAGCAATCGTCCTCGATGATCACCGGAGTTGCCTGCAGCGGTTCCAGCACGCCGCCGATGCCGACGCCGCCCGACAGGTGGCAGTTGGCGCCGATCTGGGCGCAGCTACCGACCGTCGCCCAGGTATCCACCATGGTGCGGCTACCGACATAGGCGCCGACATTGACGAAGCTCGGCATCAGCACGACGTCGGGCGCGATATAGGCGCTGCGGCGGACGATCGCGCCCGGCACGGCGCGGAACCCGCCCTTGCGGAATTGCTCGGCGTCCCAGCCGGCGAACTTCATCGCCACTTTGTCCCACACCGGGGCGCCGCCAGTGCCCTCCATCAGCGCCGAGTCGTACAGGCGGAAAGACAGCAGCACCGCCTTCTTCAGCCACTCGTTGACGACCCAGTCGGCGCCGATCTTCTCGGCGGTGCGCAGCGTGCCGGCCTCAAGCCCGGCCAGCGCATGTTCCACCGCCTCACGGTCGGCACCCTTGGTCTGGGCATTCAGCGAATCGCGCCGCTCCCACAGGGTTTCGATCGTTGAACGCAGGGACAAATCGCTCATCGGGGCAGGCCTCCTCGCCAATTCGCGGACCATGCGCAGGCCGGCTAGCGCTGTCAATCGAGGCACAGGCCGGGCAATCGAGGCGCAGGCCGGGCAATCGACACCGGGCGGGCGCTGCGGGCGCGGGTGTTCATTCGGAATTTACGTCTTTCATCTTGGATGGCGGAACACGAGGAGCGTACGCCATGCCGCTGGCACCAGAAACTGGACCGGTCGCCATCATCGCGCCGCAACCGCCCCGGCCCATCAGCCGGGCGGCCGGACTTGGCGGGTTGGATCCGGCCAGCCCCGGCACGCTGGAGGCGGATGCATCACGCCGCGACGCGCTGAACGCCGCATTGCTGGAAAGCCGGCAACGCTGGCGCGAACTGGTCAACCTTGCCGCCGACTTTGCCTTTGAAACCGATGCCCAGGGGCGCTTTGTCTTCATTTCGCCGGACCAGGCGATCGGCTGGTCCAGCAATCTGCTGATCGGTCAGCCCGCGGGGCTGCTGCTCGCCGATGCCGCCGGGCTGACCGGGTTCGACCCGTTCCGGCCGACCGTGCGCACCCGTGGCCGCCGCGCCTGGCTGCGGCGTCCGGATGGCAGCCCGATTTGCCTCACCTTCAGCGCCGCACCGATCCTGGACGACCACGGCCAAGTCATCGGCGCGCGCGGGGTGGGCCAGGACATCACCGAACAGGACCTGCACGAATCCCGCCTTGCCGCCACGCTGCGCCGCAGCCAAGTGGTGGAACACATCCTCGCCGCCATGCACAAGGAAGTGCAGGCGCCGCGCATGATGAAGGCAGCACTCGGTGCCATGGTCACGTCGATGGGGGCCGAGGGGGCCGTGGTGATCGATCTGTTGGGCGACGGCGTGCAGGCCGCGTTCCTGCATCAGATCGGCGTGCCGAGTGCGGCCGTGGTGCACACCGCGATGTCACTGATCGAGGCGAACGCCAGCGGGGTGGGCGACGCCATGGCCAATGATGGCCGCTGGACCCTGGCCTGCCCGGCGCAGACCAGCGGCAGCCAGACGGCGGCGCTGGCGCTGTGGCGCGGGCTCGGCGGGCGGCCGTGGGATGCCGATGACCGCACCCTGGCCAGTTCGATCAACGCCATCATCCGGGTGGTCCTGCAGCACGAGGCGATGCAGCGCGACATGAACCAACAGGCGCGCACCGACCCGCTGACCGGCTTGCTGAACCGCCGCGCTTTCCTCGACGAAATGGGCAGGCGCATCGACCGGCTGAGCCGCGAGGGCCAGCCGGGCACGATCCTGTTTGTCGACCTCGATGCGTTCAAGCAGCTCAACGACCAGTGTGGCCACGATGTCGGGGACGAGGCGCTTTGCCTGGTGGCCGACCTGCTGCGCGACACTGTGCGGCCGTCGGATTTGGTGGCCCGTCTCGGCGGCGATGAATTCGCCCTCTGGCTGGACGGCGCCGATGATCTGACCGCGGCCGAGCGCGCCGAGCACCTGACGATTACCGCGCCGCGCATGTTACGCGAGCTGACCGGCGGGCACGAGATCCGGCTCGGCATGTCGATCGGCATCGCCACCCGCTGGCCGGCGATGCGCGAAGGGCTGGACGAGACGCTGCAACGTGCCGACCAGGCTATGTACCAGGCCAAGCGCGCCGGCCGTGGCCAATGGCGCGCCTGGCGGGCGGAGGCGGTGTGATGCCACGCGATGACACCGCCCTGCTGGCGCCGGCCGAGGGCACGACCGAAGCCGCCCGGGTGCGCCTCGGTGCCGCCCCGGATACCGCGCCGGATGTCCTGCGGTCACTCGCCAACGACCCCGCGGTCACCGTGCGCGCCGCCGTGGCGATGAACCTGGCCGCCGCTGGCGACACCGACCTGGTGCTGGCGCACGACCGTGACGAGCGGGTGCGCACGCTGTTGGCGCGCAAGCTGGCGAAGCTGGTGCCCAATCTGGGGCTGGCGGATCGCGCCGCGTTGCGCGAGCGCGCGCTTGGCACGTTGAACCGCCTGGTCAGCGACGAGGCGGTGCGCGTGCGCGAGGCGATCGCCGACGTGCTCAAGGATATGCCGCAAGCCCCGCGCAGCATTATCATGCAGTTGGCGCGCGACACGGTGACGACGGTGTTCGATCCCGTGGTGCGATTGTCGCCGTTGCTGGGGTCGGAGGACCTTTTGGCATTGTTGGCCGGCGCGCCAGCGGCCGAGATGGCGGTGTCGATCGCGGCCCGGCCAGGCTTGGCCGAGGAGGTCGCCGACGCGGTGGCGGCGACCAGCAATGTGCGCGCCATCACCGCTTTGCTGTCCAACAGTACTGCGGCGATCCGTGAGTCGACGCTGGATATGCTGGCGATGGCGGGCGCGCCGCACGAGGCTTGGCACAAGCCGCTGGTGAGCCAGCCGAAGCTGTCCGAGCGCGCCGCCCGCGCGTTGTCCGACTATGTCGCCACGCAGTTGCTCGATGTGCTCGCCGGGCGCGCCGACCTGCCCTTGGCGACCGCGCGCGAATTGCGGCAGCGGCTCGAACTGCGGTTGAACCCGCCACCCGCCCGCGCCCGGCGCGATCCGGATATCGACCAGGCGATGGTCGAGGCACAGCAATTGCTGTCCGAGCACCGGCTGGACGAGGCGGCCTTGTTGGCCGCGATCCAGCGCGGCGAGCCACGCATGGCGACGGCGATCCTGGCGCTGGCGGCCGACCTGCCGGCGTCCGTGGTCGATCGCGCGGCGACGCTGCGCAGTGCCAAGGGGCTGATCAGCCTGGTGTGGAAGGCCGGGTTCACGATGAATGTCGCAGGCCCGCTGCAAACCTTGCTGGCGCGGTTGAATCCCTCGACCATCCTGCGGCCGACGCCTGGCGGGGGGTTTCCGCTGGCGGTTGATGAGATGCGCTGGCAGCTCGATTTTCTGCGCGACATGGGGCGGTAGAAAGCAAGAGTCTTCTTTTTCTGAAGAAAAAGAAGCAAAAAGACTTTATCCACTGGCACCCGGCCTCACCGGATAGGCCGAGCGCCAATGGATGAAAGTTTTTTGGTTCTTTTTTTCAAAAAAGAACTTCTTTCTTACGTCGCCCCGTTCGGGTCGATCCACCCTATGTGCCCATCGCTGCGCCGGTAGACGACATTGAGCACGCCGGTCGTGCTGTTGCGGAACATCAGCACCGGCTGGTCAGCGAGGTCCATGCGCATCACCGCGTCGCTGACCGTCAGCAGGGCGATTTCGGTCGGCACCTCGGCCACCACGGTGGCATAGGTCGCGGCCTTCACGTCACCGGCGGCGGAGGTTTCCTCTTCTTCCTGGCGCAGGGTGTACTGGCGTGCGGCCTGTGGGCGTTCGCGATGGGCCTGGTCGCGCGCGTGTTCGTTGACCCGGCGGCGGTAGCGGCGCAGGCGCTTGGCGATGTGCTCGGCCGCGTCATCGAAGGCGCTGTTGGCGTCGGCCGCTTCGCCCTCACCTCGCAGCATGAGGCCGGGGCCGGCGTGGACATTGATATCACAGGTAAAAAAGCTGCGCGCCCGGCTGAACGTGACATGGGCTTCCAGGGCGTGGTCGAAATACTTGCCGGCGATGGTGTCCAGCGCCGAGGACACGCGGGTCCTCAGTGCGTCCGACAGCTCCACCTGCTTGCCCGATACCGTGATCTGCATGGCCTTCCCTCGCGCCCGTTCGTTCGGGACCGCCGGCGGCCCGCCTCAGGCTTCCCCCCGGTTTCACACCAGGTTCGGCTCAGGCCGGCACGGCCTTCTCCCGTTTGCGCTGCACCGAGCTTGGGATTCGCAGCGCATCCCGATATTTGGCCACGGTCCGGCGGGCAATGTCCACGCCTTCGCGACGCAGGGCCGCCACGATCGCGTCATCCGACAGAATATCGTCGACGGTTTCCGCATCGATCATGGCGTTGATACGGTGTCTTATCGATTCCGCGCTGTGGCTTTCCCCCCCCCCGGTGGCGCCGATCGCGGTGGTGAAGAAGTATTTCAGCTCATATGTGCCACGCGGCGTGGCGATGTATTTGCTGCTGGTCACCCGGCTGACCGTGCTCTCGTGCAACTCGGTCGCCTCGGCCACGTCGCGCAGGATCAACGGTCGCAGATGGGCCACGCCGAGGCGGAAGAAGCCGTCCTGGCGCCGGACGATCTCGGCGGACACCTTCAGGATCGTCTGGGCCCGCTGTTGCAGCGACTTCACCAGCCATGTGGCGGTTTGCAACTTGTCGTTGACGAAGGCGCGGTCGTCCTTGCTGGCGTTGGACAGCACGCGGGCGGTGAAGCTCTGGTTCACCAGCACGCGCGGCATGGTCTCGGGGTTCAGTTCCAAAACCCAGCCGCCATCCGGCGCCCGGCGCATCAGGATGTCGGGCACCACCGGCAGCGGCGGGGTGGCGTCCCAGGTAGCGCCGGGCTTGGGGTCGAGCGCGCGTATCTCGGCGATCATGTCGGTCAGGTCCGCGGCATCGACGCCACAGACCGCCATCAGCTTCTTGTGCTCGCGCCGCCCCAGTAATTCCAGATTGTCGAGCAGCATCTGCATCGCCGGGTCCAGCCGGTTCTTTTCGGCCAGCTGGACCGCGAGGCACTCCGCCAGCGAGGTGGCGAACATGCCGACCGGCTCGAAGCGCATCATCCGCGCCCGCACCGCCTCGATCCGGTCCAGCGGCGTGCCCATGGCGTCGGCCAGCGCCTGCGGCATGGCCGAAAGCCGGCCCGACGGCTCAAGCAGCGCGATCAGGTAGGCGCCGATCAGCCGGTCGGCGGGATCGCGGAAGCTCAGGCGCATTTGTTCGCCGAGGTGCTCGCGTAGCGTCGGCCCGGCATTGGCGATGTCGTCCAGGCCGCGCTCGTCGTCGTCGAAGGCGGTGTTGCCGCCGCTGCCGGTGCGCACGCCATCGCCGGCGCCGCCGGGGTCGTAGCTGTTGCTGTCGTCGATCTCCAGCGGTGCGGCATCGGCGCTGGGCAACTGGCCGGATTCAGCGGCGACGGCGGAATCGCTCGGCTCGATGCCGGGGATCGCCACTTGGTCGGGGGCCGCGCGCTCGACCCCAGGGGTCTCCGGCCGGTCGTCACGCTCGAGCAGCGGGTTGCGCTCCAGCTCCTCCTCGACGAAGGCGTTGGCCTCCATGTTGGAGAACTGCAACAGCTTGATCGCCTGCCGCAGCTGCGGCGTCATCACCAGCGTCTGTGATTGGCGCAGGTCCAGGCGGGGTCCGATCGCCATCAGCGGATCACCGGCGCGGGCGGTCGGTCAAAGCAAGAAGCGTGCTCAGCAATTGTCATGCCAAGCAGTTTATAGCGAAAACCTTTCGCCCAGGTAGACACGGCGCACATCTTCGTTCGCCACCACCTCCTGTGGTACCCCCTCCATCAGCACCTGGCCGTCGTGCATGATGTAAGCTCGATCAATGATTTCAAGGGTTTCTCGGACATTGTGGTCGGTGATCAACACTCCGATACCGCGGTGTTTCAAATGCGAGACTAAATCTCGAATTTCGCCCACCGCGATCGGGTCGATGCCCGCCAGCGGTTCGTCGAGCAGGACATAGCTGGGCTGCGTCGCCAGCGCCCGCGCAATCTCGACCCGCCGCCGCTCGCCGCCGGACAGCGCCAGCGCCGGGGTGCGGCGCAGATGCCCGATGCCGAATTCCGCCAGCAACTCCTCCAGCATGTGGTCGCGCCGGTCACGGTCGGGCTCGACCACCTCAAGCGCCGCCATCACGTTCTGCTCGACATTCAGCCCGCGAAACACGCTGGCTTCCTGTGGCAGATAGCCGATGCCGAGCCGGGCGCGGCGATACATCGGCAGGGTGGTGATGTCGTGGCCATCCAGGCTAATGGTGCCGGTATCCGGCTGCACCAGGCCGACGATCATGTAGAAGGTCGTGGTCTTGCCGGCGCCGTTGGGACCGAGAAGGCCGACCGCCTCGCCGCGGCGCAGGCTGATCGAGACGTTCCGCACCACCGGGCGCTTGCGATAAACTTTCCCCACCCCTGTGGCCGCAATCCCGGCGGCGCTCGGCGCTGGCGCGACGGCGCCGTCACCGTCCACCACGCGCAACGGCGCACCTGATGCGGCGCTCAACGGCTCGCGCCCGGCGTGCTGTTTGGCATGATCACACCCTGAACCCGCGCGCCGGGGTCGGCCAGCATGCGGGCGACGCCGGTGCGCATGTTCACATCGGCGGCCGGGCCGTTGATTTGGTTCTGCCCACTGGTCACCCGGACATTGCCGATCACCCGCGCCACCCCGGTCTCCGGCAGGTAGACGGCGCGATCGCCGCGCACGATATCGGTCACGGTGCGCGCCTCGACGTTGCCATAGGCCTCCATGCGCTTGAGCTTGCTATTCGCCCCCGGTGGCTCGGTTCCGCCGGGTGCCAACACTGGCCGCGGCGCCGCCGGCTTGTCCTCCTCGATGAAGGCCACCAGCGTGTCGGCGGCTAGGCGGCGGGCATCGGACGTGACCGCCACCGCATTGCCGCGCGCCACCGCCATGCGCTTCTGCGACCAGTATTCCAGGCTGTCGCGCGCGGTCAGCACCTGGCTCGGCGTGGTCAGCTTCAGGCCGCGCCCGGTCATCACCATCACCGCCTGATCGATGTCGTAGACCGCGCGATCACCCACCGCCTCGTCGGTTGGCGTGAAGATGCGGACATTGCCCTCGGCTTCCAGGCGGTAGATCTCGTTGCCGCCGGTATCGCTTGCCGCACCGGGCTGCGCGGTACCCGTCGGCGCCGTGCCGGCCTTCTTGCGATAGCGTGCAATCAGCCGGTCGGCGATCACGGTCACGTTGTCGCGCACGGCGCGCGCGTCGCCGGTGGCCACCACCATCTGCTCCGCCTCGCGCCACTCGAAGCCTTCGCGCGCGGTGATGGCAACTGGCCCGCCGCTGGACAGATCGATTTGTTGCGCCTGCGCCGAGGCGGGCACCAGGGTAGCAAGGAACAGAAGTGCCCATACCCGCATCAGCGTGACCCCCCCTTCAGAACCAGCCGCGCCGGCCCGGTGAACTGCACCACCGCCCCACGGTCCAGCACGGTGAAGCCCTGGGCGTCCAGCACGCCGAACGGCCCCTCGACATGCACCATCTCGTGACTGGCCGCCGCGTTGGCCTTCATGTCGATACTCGCCGCCGCAGTTTGCAACACGGTGCCGTCGTCGCGATACAGCGTGACGTCGCCCGAAAGATCCAGGCGGTTCAGCTTTTGCTCGAAAACGCCCTGCCGAGCCTGGACCATGAGCCATTCGCCGGATTGCAGCTGCATGTCGGCCTTGGGCGCATCGAGGTCGGTGCGCTCGGGCCCAACCTGGCGGACCTTGGTCGCGGTGACGGTATAGGGGCGGCCGGCAGCGTCGACGCCCTGGTAGTGCGCGTCGGTCAACTGCCCGCCCTCGGGGGTAATATCGGCGCGCCGGTAGCTGATGCGGCCGCGATCGCCGTTGCTGTTCAGCTCGGGATAGAAGGCGACCAGCAGCAACAGGCCAAGGGCCACGACCGGCAGCAGCCGCTTGGCCAGCCCCACCAGCCAGCGCCGGTGCGGGCGCACGGCATGGCGAATGCGGCGCGCATCGCCGAAGCTGCGCCCGCTGGCGCGGGGATCGGGCGCCCGCGGCGGCGTCTTGGGAGATGCGGGCATGGGAGCGATGCTCATGCGCCTGCCTTTTCGCGCTGGGATAGTGGCAAGCCCATACTAGGCCACTCCCACCCGCAACAGGTCGTGAATGTGCAGGATCCCCAGCGGACGCTGCTGTGGATCGACCACGAACAGCGCGGTGATCGGGCGCACGGGATCGTTCATCAGATGCAGCGCCTCGGCCGCCAGCGCTTCCGGCCCGATGGTGCGCGGCGCCGCGTTCATCACCTCTCCCAGCCGGCGCGCCAGCAGGTCGGCCCCCATGGCGCGCCGCAGATCGCCATCGGTGAAGATGCCGCAAAGGCTGCCCTGGCCATCCACCACCCCCAAGCAGCCGAAGCGCTTGCCGGTCATCAGCAACAGTGCCGCATCCATTGCCGTGTCGGGGCCGGCCAGCGGAAGTGCGTCGCCGCCATGCATGATCTCGCGCACCCGCAGCAAGCGTGCGCCCAGTTTCCCGCCGGGATGGAACTGGCGGAAATCCGCCGGCCCAAAGCCCCGTCGCGTCAGCAGCGCCACCGCCAGCGCGTCGCCTAGTGCCATCTGCATGGTGGTCGAGGTGGTCGGCGCCAGCCCCATCGGGCACGCCTCGCGCGCCGCCGGCAGCAACAAGGCGACATCGGCGGCGGTCGCCAGCGCACTGCCGGCCCGCGCCGTGATCGCCACCAGCGGCAGGCCAAAGCGCCGCGAATGCGCCACCAGGTCGGCCAGCTCCGCCGTCTCGCCGGAATTAGACAGCGCCAGCACGGCATCACCCGGCACGATCATGCCGAGATCGCCATGGCTCGCCTCGGCCGGATGCACAAACAGCGCCGGCGCGCCGGTGGATGCCAGGGTCGCGGCAATCTTGCGCGCCACATGCCCCGACTTGCCCATGCCGGAGACGACGATGCGCCCGCTGGTCGCGGCCAACAGGTCCACAGCGCGGGCAAACCCCGCGTCCAGGCCGGCGGCAAGCGCCTGCAGCCCGGCCGCCTCGGCGGCAAGCACATCTCGGGCGACATCAAGGTCGCTCGCCAGGGGCGCGAGGGCGGCAGTCATCGGCGGTGCATTCCAGCCCACGGAGGAGCGCTGAGGGGCGGCGACAGGACATGGTGCCGCGCAGCATCTTGTCGAAGGAAGGGAGTTACGGCGGCTGCGGCGTCGCGGTCAAGCAAGCCTCCGGCGGCAAAGGGCCGGGGGCCCTTTGATCCCAT
>JANXSA010000653.1 GCA_025352915.1 Rhodospirillales bacterium
CGGTCAGCACCACGGCGCCGATGATCGTGGCTTTCCCTGAGGCATGGGCGGTCGGCAACTCGAAGCCATAACCGAAATCCCAGGCCAAATGCCTGATGCCATTGCAGAAATGGAACCACAGCGCCAGCGTCCAGCCGAACAACATCAACAGACCGACCGGCGAGCCGATGAACCAGGTGGCGCTTGCATACGCCGCATCCCCGGTCGCCGCGGCCACCAGCCACCACACCAGCAACAGCGTGCCGAAAGCGAGCGCCACGCCGGTGATGCGGTGCATGATCGAGGTGATCGTGGTGATCTGCGGCTTGTAGACCTGCAAATGCGGCGACAACGGCCGGCGCACCAGCTTGCCGTCCGAGGTCCGCCCCACCATCAGCGCTTCGCGCACGTCTGTCATGAAGCCCAAACTCCCGAAACCGCTTGCGATGCCATACTCTTACCCTCGCCAGGGGTCAACGCGACGGCGAAGTTGGGCAAACGCCTGCGGCGGGAGAAAAACTTCTTTTTGTGAATAAAAAGAAGCAAAAAAACTTCATCTATTTCCGTGGGGCGTTGTCCCCATTTTCCGGCCAAGACCACCTGTCGGCACCTCGCCGCGGAGCCCCAAGGTCGCCGCACGTCGATGGACAAAGATTTTTTTGCTTCTTTTTGTTCACAAAAAGAAGTCTTGCCTTTCTTCCTCAAGCCGCCTTTTTCAACAGCTTCTGCGCCACCATCGTCTCGGCGATCTGGATCGCGTTCAGCGCGGCGCCTTTGCGCAGGTTGTCCGACACGCACCAGAAGGCCAGGCCGTGCGGCACCGTGTGGTCGATGCGGATGCGGCTGACGTAGGTTTCGTCTTCGCCGGCGCATTCCAACGGGGTCATGTAGCCACCGTCCTCGCGGGTATCCATTACCCGCACCCCCGCCGCATGGCGTAACGCGGCGCGCGCGCCTTCGACGGTGACGGGGTTCTCGAATTCGACGTTGATCGCTTCGGAATGGCCGATAAAGACCGGGACGCGGACGCAGGTGGCGAAGACTTTGATATCGGGATCGAGGATTTTGCGGGTTTCGGCGACCATCTTCCACTCTTCCTTGGTCGAGCCGTCATCCATGAAGCGGTCGATATGCGGGATGACGTTGAAGGCGATCTGTTTGGTAAAGGTCTGCGGCACGTTCTGGTCGTGCACCAGCGAGCGGCGCGATTGCAGCAGCAGTTCGTCCATCCCCTCCTTGCCGGCGCCGGAGACGGATTGGTAGGTCGAGACCACAACCCGCTTGATCTTGTACTTGTCGTGCAGCGGCTTCAGCGCCACCACCATCTGGATGGTCGAGCAGTTCGGGTTGGCGATGATCCCCCGCTTGATCTTCAGCAGCGCCTGCGGGTTCACCTCGGGCACCACCAGCGGCACGTCGTGGTCCATGCGGAACTGGCTGGTGTTGTCGATCACGATGCAGCCAGCCGCCGCCGCCCGCGGGGCATGCACCGCCGAGATCGCCGCACCGGGGCTGAACAGCGCGATATCCCAGCCGGTGAAGTCGAAGGTGTCGAGGTTCTTCACCTTCAGCACCGTCTTCTCGCCGAACGAGATCTCCTGGCCGACCGAGCGCGCCGAGGCTAGCGCCACGACCTCGCTCACCGGGAAATTCCGCTCGGCCAGCGTCTTGAGCATTTCGCGCCCCACCGCACCGGTAGCACCCACGACCGCGACTTTATAGCCCATATGCCAGCTCCCGCACCATCAGGGCTCCCGCGCCCTGCGACAACGCACCGTTAGTCTCGCATTACCATTCGATCAACCGATACCTGAGCAGGTCCACCATACCACACGATCCCGGCGCCACGCCCGGAACGGCGCGCCGAACCGCGGTTTCTCGCGGGGTTGACTCGCCTGCGAGCACCGGGAAACTGTTTTGCGCCGGCGCCGGCGCCGGGCCAAGCCGGCTTTCAGTGCCTTCGTGCCCTCCCGATCCTGCAATGGACCCGTAATGCTCTTCAGCTTCTACGAATTCATCCTGCTGTTTTTGCCGCTTACTTTAATCTCCTTCGCGCTCGCCAACCGCCGCACCGGCGTGCGTGGTGGCATCGTGGTGATGCTCACGGCCTCGCTGGTCTTCTACGCCGCCTGGGATGCCCGCTTTCTCGCTGTCCTGCTGTCCTGCTGCCCTCGGTCGCGATCAACTTCGCCGCCGGCCTGCTGATCGAACGCGCCGTCCAGGCCGACCGGCAGCGCGCCGCCGGAAGCTGGCTCGCCGCCGCCGTCGCCGCCAACCTGCTTCTGCTCGGCTGGTTCAAATACGCCGGCTTCCTCTCCGCCAGCCTCGGCGGCCTGCTCGGCGTCGACACGCCCGCCCTGTCCCTCCTACTGCCGCTCGGCATCTCCTTCTTCACCTTCGAGCAGATCGGCTACCTGGTCGATGTCCGCCGCGGCACCCCAGCCGAGCGTCAACTCGCGCGATACACATTGTTCGTCATCTTCTTCCCCCGCCTGGTCGCTGGCCCGATCCTGCGGTGCAGCGAGATCCTGCCACAGCTCCCGCGCCACGGCCGGATGCCGCGCGATACCAGCGACATCGCTGTCGGCGTCACACTGTTCTGTATCGGCCTGTTCAAGAAGACCGTCCTCGCCGACGGCATCGCGCCCTATGCCGGCAGCGTCTTCGCCGAAGCCGCCATCGCCGGGCAGATCGACGTCCTCACCGCCTGGGGCGGTGTGATGTGCTACACGCTGCAAATATACTTTGACTTTTCCGGCTACTCCGACATGGCGATCGGCGTCGCGCGCTGCTTCGGCCTGCGCTTCCCGATGAACTTCAACGCCCCCTACAAGGCGGGCAACATCATCGAGTTCTGGCGCCGCTGGCACATGACCCTGTCGCGTTTCCTGCGCGACTACCTCTACGTCGGGCTCGGCGGCAACCGCCGCGGCATGGCGCGGCGCTACGCCAACCTCATGCTGACCATGCTGCTGGGCGGGCTGTGGCACGGCGCCAACTGGACCTTCGTGGTCTGGGGCGCGCTGCATGGCATCTACCTCGTCACCAACCATGGCTGGCAGGCGCTCGGCCGCGCCATCCCGGCCCTCGGCCGCCTCGCCGGCTGGCGCGCTTGGCGGGTGTTCTGCTGGGCGCTGACCATGCTCGCCGTGATGGTCGCCTGGGTGTTCTTCCGCGCGCCCAGCTTCACCGTCGCCAGCACCATGCTGCACGGCATGGCCGGTTTCGGCGGCCTCGTCCTGCCCGAGGGCATCATGGCCAGCCTCGGCCCGCTGCGTGTCGCGCTGGAGGCTCTGGGCGTTGGCACCTCGCTGCAATCCGGCGGCCGCCTGGTCGCCATGGTCGCCTGGTGCACCGCGCTATGGGCCATCGCCCTGGTGATGCCCACAGCCTACGAGCTACTGCAAAACTGGACCCCTGTACTGGAACGCGTGCCGCAAACCGCCCGCCGCCTCGTCTGGGGCCCAACGCGACGCTGGGCGATGGCGGTGGCGCTCCTGGCGGCCGGCGGCGCCCTCGCCATCGCGCGCGGCGGCGAATTCCTCTACTGGCAATTCTGATGCAGCCCACCCCCAGCCGCGCCTATCTGCGCCACCTGACCCTCGGCTTCGCCCTGCTGATGTTGCTGGCCGCGGCGCTCGCGGTCGCCGTCGACCCGTACTACGTCTTCGATTCCCCCCGGATCACCGGCTTCAATCGCCTTAAGCCCCGCTCGGTGAATCAGGGGGCGAAATCGCCAAGCTGCACCAGGCCCCCCGCATCTGCGGGCGCACCCTGATCCTCGGCAATTCCCGGCTAGAGGTCAGCATGGACCCCGACAGCCCGGCCAGGCCCGTCGAATCCCGCCCGGTGTTCAACGGCGCCGCCGCCGGCAGCGCACCCGACTTCGCCCTGCGCCTGCTGCGCTCCGTCATGGCATCCTGCCCACCCACGCTCGTCGTGCTCCAGGCCGATTTCCCCGACGCCCTCTTCACCCCCGGCCCGATCACCACGCCAGAAACCAGTTTCAACTGGCGCGACCGCGCCATGGCCGCCCTCGCCGCCACCCTCACCGCCGACGCCCTGGCCGACACGTTCGCCACCGTCGCGTTACAGACCAGCGCCGCCCCCGTCCACCTGACGCCCGCCGGCTTCAACCCGCTCGAACACCTGCGGGCCGAGGCAGCGCGCAGCGGCTACAATGTCCTGTTCGCACAAAAGGACCAGAACTACGCTCCGTCCCTGCGCCGCGCCGCGCCGCGCCCCGCATCCGGACCTGACCGCCACCCGCAACGCGGCGCTGAACACCACCCAGGCGTTGCTCACCCTCGCCCGCACACACGGCATGGAGATCGTCGTGGTCCTGCCGCCCTACCACGCCCGCTACCTCGCCTTGATCCGCGACGCCGGCCGTGCGGCAGAGTTCACCGCCTGGAAGGCCGCCCTCAAATCCCTGGTGGCCGACGCGCGCGCCCAGGGCAGCCGCGTCCGCCTGATCGACGCTGCCACAAGCCACGCCTATGCGAACGAGCCGGTACCGGCCCGCGGCGATCACACGACCCAGATGCAGTATTACTGGGAATCGGGCCACTTCAAGAAAGCCCTCGGCGACCTGCTGATCGGCGACATCGTCCGCGCGAATAACCCCGGCGCGGCAAACTTCCCGCCCGCTACGGATTAGCCGCCGGCAGCCGGTACACCACCAGCCCGTCATTCGGCGCCTCGATCTTGCGCATCACGTCCGGCGGCACCCGCCGGTCCAGCGTGCTCGCCCGGATCACCGCGCCGATCAGCCGCGTCGGCGCGTCCATTCGCTCCACCTCGACCCAGCCTGGCGCCACATCGTACGGCGCCATCTGCGGCCGCGCCCCGCAATAGCGCGACTCCCGGCACAACGCCGCCGCGCGTGGGTTGATCGCCACCAGGGCGCCCGCCGGCGGCGGCGTCGACCGCACCGACAGCCCGCGCAACTCCAGCAACAAGC
>JANXSA010000665.1 GCA_025352915.1 Rhodospirillales bacterium
AATCCGATGATCACACCCGGCGGTGGTTGGTCGAGCAATGCATTCGTCACAGCCAATGGATGAAGTTTTTTTGCTTCTTTTTGTTCACAAAAAGAAGGCTTTCTTCACTGCCCATTCAAATGGCAAGCACTCCGATGCCCCGCCGCCACCGTCTCAAGCGCCGGCGCGCGTTCGCGGCACACTGGCATGGCGTGCGGGCAGCGCGGGTGGAAGTGGCAGCCGCTGGGCGGGTTGATCGGCGAGGGGATTTCGCCCTTGATCGCGGTGAACTGGCGCTTGCGCGTGTCGATGCGCGGGACTTCGGCGAGCAAGGCTTGCGTGTAGGGGTGGTTGGGGCGGGCGAAGATTTCCTCGGCCGCGGCTTCCTCGACGATGCGGCCGAGATACATGATGGCGACACGGTCGGAGAGGTGCTCGACCACGCCGAGGTCGTGGCTGATGAACAGGTAGGTCAGGTCGAGCTGCTCGCGCAGGTCCATGAACAGGTTGAGGATCTGCGCCTGGATCGACACGTCCAGTGCCGCGACCGCTTCGTCGCAGACCAGGAATTCGGGCTGCACGGCCAGGGCGCGGGCGATGCCAATGCGCTGGCGCTGGCCGCCGGAGAACTGGTGCGGATAGCGCCGCTTATAGGCGGGGTCGAGGCCGGCGCGGCGGAACTGCGCGTCGACATAGGCGTCGTAGCCTTCGGGCCCGATCATCTTGTGGACGCGCGGCGCCTCGCCGACGATCTCGTCCACGCGCAGGCGGGGGTTGAGGCTGGCGTACGGGTCCTGGAAGATCATCTGGACCTTGAGCTTGGCGCGCCTTGTTTCCTCGGCATCGAAGCTGCGGATGTCGCGGCCCTCGAACAGCACGGTGCCGTCCGAGGGCGGCATGATGCCGGCGACCATGCGGCCCAGCGTTGACTTGCCGCAGCCGGACTCGCCGACCAGCCCGACCACTTCGCCGCGGTTGATGGTGAGGTCAACACGATCGACCGCCTTGACCACGGGTTCCTCGACCTTCGAGCCCATGGCGCGGCGCGCGCTCTGGGTCATGCGCGCGGCGATGTCGAGCGTCTTGCCGAAGCGCTTGGAGATGCCCTTGAGTTCGATAACCGGCGTTGTCACGGCGCCGCTCATGCCACCATCTCCAACTGCGGATGGAAGCAGCGCAGCGTGCGGCCCTCGACCGGGAAGCTGTCCGGCGGATCGGCGGCGCAGGCGGCGTCGGCGCGCGGGCAGCGGCTGCGGAAGGCACAGCCGACCGGCAGGTTGAGCAGCGACGGCGTCATGCCGGGGATTTGGCGCAGCCGGCTGCCGCGCGCGTTGCGGCTCGGCACGCTGCCGATCAGCCCGTGGGTGTAGGGGTGCAGCGGACGGTCCAGCACCTCCTCCACCGCCCCGGTCTCGACAATGCGGCCGGCATACATCACCGCGATATCGTCGGCGAGCCCGGCAATCACGCTGAGATCGTGGGTGATCCAGATCAGCGCGGTGCCGACCTCGCGCGCCAGGCGCTGCACCTCGGCCAGGATCTGCGCCTGGATGGTGACGTCCAGCGCCGTGGTCGGCTCGTCGGCAATAATCAAATCCGGCCGGTGCAGCAGGGCGATGGCGATCGCCACGCGCTTGCGCATGCCGCCGGAGAACTGGTGCGGATAGGAGGTCAGCCGCTCCTCCGGGCTCGGGATGCCCACCATCCCCAACGCATCGCGCGAACGCTGGCGGGCGACCTCGCGCGAGACATTGTCATGCGCCATCACCGTTTCGATCATCTGCGTGTCGATGCGCAAAACCGGGTTCAGCGTCATCATCGGGTCCTGGAAGATCATCGCGATGCGGTTGCCGCGCAGGTCGCGCAGCTCGCGCTCGTCCAGCTTCGTCAGGTCGCGGCCTTGGAACAGGATTTTTCCCGTGGTGATCCGCCCCGGCGGGTCGACCAGGCCGATCAGCGAAAACCCGGTGACCGACTTGCCCGAGCCGGACTCGCCGACCAGCCCCAGCACCCGGCCACGCGCCACGCTGAACGAGATGTCGTCCACCGCCTTCACCACCCCCGCCCGGGTGAAGAAATGCGTGCTGAGACCTTGCACATCGAGCGTCAACTCGCTCATCGGCCGTTACCTATCGTCTTAATGGATAAAAGTTTTTTGGTTCTTTTTTGCAAAAAAGAACAAGCCTTCTTTTTGAAAAAAGAAGCAAAAACTTTCATCCGCTTCACCGCTTCAAGCGGGGGTTGAGCACGTCGCGCAATTGGTCGCCGACCAGGTTGATCGCCATGATGGTCACCAGCAGCGCGATGCCGGGATAGAAGCTGATCCAGTATTTGCCGGACAGCATATATTGGTAGCCATTGGCGATCAGCAGCCCCAGCGACGGTTCGGTGATCGGCACGCCCAGGCCGAGGAAGCTCAGCGTCGCCTCCAGGGTGATGGCGCGCGCCACCAGGATGGTGCCGATGACGATGATCGGCGGCATGCAGTTCGGCAACATGTGGCGGAAAATCAGCCGCCATTTCGGCAGCGCCAGGCAGCGCGCCGCCTCCATGTATTCGCGCCGCGCCTCGACCAGGGCGGCGCTGCGCGCGGTGCGGGCAAAGCGCGCCCATTCGACGATCACCAGCGCCAGCATCACGTTCATCACGCCCTTGCCCAGGAAGGCCAGGATCATCAGCGCCACCAGGATGGCCGGGAAGGACAACTGCAAATCCACCAGCCGCATGATGCTGCCATCGACGCGGCCGCCGGCAAACGCCGCGGTCAGGCCGAGTGCGGTGCCGATGACGCAGGCGATCAGCGCCGAGCCGACGCCGACCCCCAGCGAAATGCGCAGTCCGTACATGATGCCCGACAGCATGTCGCGCCCCTGGTCGTCGGTGCCGAGCCAGAAGGTCCAGCCTTCGGGCGACTTCGCCCCCGGCGGCAACCGGCCATCCATGATGTCCAGCTGTGCCAGGTCATACGGGTTCTGCGGCGACAACCACGGCGCGAACAGCGCCACCGCCACAATCAGCACCACCGCCACGAAGCTGACCACCGCCACCGGGCTCTCGGCGTATTCCGACACGAAGCGCGCAAACGGCGTCTCCTGCCGCGGCACCACCACCTCCGGCGTATCGGGCAATGCGGACTCGCTCATTCCTTGTTCTCCAGCCGCACCCGCGGATCCAGCACTGTGTACAACAGGTCCACGATCAGGTTGATGACGATGAACAGCAGCACGATCATCATCAGGTAGGCGACGATCACCGGCCGGTCGAGCACGTTGATGCTGTCGATAATCAGCTTGCCCATGCCAGGCCAGGCGAACACGCTCTCGGTCACCACCGCAAACGCGATCAGCCCGCCGATCTCCAGCCCGACCACGGTCACGATCGGGATCATGATGTTCTTCAGCACATGCACGAACACCACCCGGCTCGGCGAAATCCCCTTGGCGCGGGCGAACTTCACATAGTCCATCGGCAGGTTTTCCCGCACCCCGGCGCGCGTCAGGCGCAGCACCAGCGCGATATTACCCAGCGCCAGGTTGGTCGCCGGCATCACCATATGCGCCAGCCCGTTGGCGGTCAGGAACGACCACTGCACCCCGAACAGCTCCGCCGTCTGGCCGCGTCCGGTCGATGGCAACCAGCCGAGTTGCACCGCGAACACCATGATCAGCATCAGCCCCACCCAGAAGCTGGGCAGCGAGAAACCCAGGATCGAGACGCCCATGATGGTCCGTCCGGCCAACGAGCTGGGCTTGAGCCCGGCATAGAGCCCCAGCGGGATTCCGATCACCACGCTCATCAACACCGCCGTCAGCGCCAGTTCGAGCGTCGCCGGCATGCGTTGGGCGATCAGTTTGAGCGCCGGCTCGTTGAACACGAAGCTGCGGCCGAGATCGCCCTGCAGCGCGCCGAGCAGGAACTTCCAGTATTGCTCCCACAACGGCTTATCCAGGCCGAGGGCCGCCACCGCGCGCGCGCGCTCGGCTTGGTCGGCCTCCGGCGAGATCAGGATTTCGATCGGATCGCCGATCACATTCACGCCGATGAACACGATCACCGTCATCGCCAGCATCACGAACACCGCCTGGATCAGGCGGCGCAGCATCCATGTCGTCATGGCCGAACCGGCCGCAGCATTGGGCTCTGTCGCGTCGTCAACGTATCGCTCACGTCCTGGCCATCCCCATTCCCGCCGCCGTCTGTGTCACATGCCGCCTGTGCCACATAGCGCAGGTTGGGCGCCATGCCCCAGATGTTCTTTTGCTGATACAGCGCGATCCGCGCCGCGTCGCCCCTTGCCCCGGGATAGCACGATCCGCGCGGCCATATCACCCCTGCCAGTGAACCGGAAAGGCCGCTAGGCTGGCGCAGGCAATCCGAGAGGCACGAGCAATGTCGCGTCCCGTCCACCTCGCCGTGCTGGCGGTTTCAGCCTTGGCCATGTCCACCCTGGCCGGCGCCGCCCTCCCCGCCCAGGCCCAGCACCTGACCGCCGCCATGGCCGCGCCGATCACCACCATCGATCCGCATTTCTACAACGCCGCCCCCAATAACGGCCTGGCGCTGCATATCTTCGAGCGCCTGGTGGAGCGCACGCCCACTGCCCAGCTCACCCCCGGCCTCGCCGCCAGCTGGTCCCCGATCGGCGAAACCATGTGGGAGTTCAAGCTGCGTCCGGGCGCCACCTGGCATGACGGCGAAGCGGTGACACCCGACGACATCGCCTTCACCATCGCCCGCATCCCCAACGTGCCCAACAGCCCCGGCGGCTATGCCGGCATGGTGCGCATGATCAGCCGGGTCGAGACGGTCGACGCCACCACCCTGCGGCTGCACACCTCCCGCCCTGCCCCCAACCTGCCGATCGACCTGGTCAGCGTGTCCATCGTCTCGCGCCGCCACGGCGCCGCCGCCGCCACCGAGGACTATAATTCCGGCCGCGCCGCCATCGGCTCCGGCCCCTACCGACTGCAACGCTACCTCAACGGCGACCGCACCGAACTCGTGCGCTACGACGGCTGGAAGGGCGAGCGCCCGGAATGGGACCGCGTCACCTTCCGCTTCATCCCCAACCCCGGCGCCCGCGTCGCCGCCCTGCTCGCCGGCGATGTCGACCTGATCGACGTGCCGCCGGCCGCCGACATCCCGCGCCTGCAAGCCGACCCGAAACTCTCGGTGGTCTCGATCCAGGGCCTGCGCACCATCTATATCGGCCTGCAACGCCACCGCGCCACGCCCGAGCCCTTCGTCACCGACAACGCCGGCAAGCCGTTCGACAAAAGCCCGTTCGAGGATGTCCGCGTCCGCCGCGCGCTCTCGATCGCCATCAACCGCCCGGCCATCGCCGAGCGCGTCATGTCCGGCACCGCGGACGCCACCGGCCAGTGGCTGCCGCCGGGCACCTTCTCCTACGCCCCCAGCGTCAAGATCCCGGCCTTCGCCCCGGACGAAGCCCGCAAGCTGCTGGCCGAAGCCGGCTTCCCGCAAGGCTTCAAGCTCACCCTGCACACCCCCAACGACCGCTACCCCAACGACAGCCAGACGGCCCAGGCGGTCGCCCAGATGTGGACCCGCATCGGCGTGCAGACGGCGATCGAAGCCCTGCCCTGGAACACCTTCTCCGCCCGCGGCGCCCGCATGGAATATTCCGCCGCCCTCGGCGGATGGGGCAGCAATACCGCCGAGGCCGGCTACCTGCTGATCAACATCATCGGCACCCACGACCCCGCCGCCGGCCGCGGCGCCAGCAATCAGCGCCGCTACACCAGCCCGGCGCTGGATGCGCTGACCGACCGCGCACTATCGACCTTTGATCCCGCCGCACGGGAAAAACTGCTGATCCAGGCTGTCGAAATGGCCACCAGCGACGTCGCCATCATCCCGCTGCACCAACTGACCAACTTCTGGGCGTCGAAGAAATCGATCGCCTTTACGCCGCGTATGGACGAACGCACGGTAGCGATGAATGCCAGGTCGGTTAAGTAAGGAAGTCTTCTTTTTGTGAACAAAAAGAAGCAAAAAAACTTTATCCGTTAGAACGCCCGCTCCACGCCGAATGTCGCATCGCTACGCCGTGAGCAAATGGAAAAAGTTTTTTTGCTTCTTTTTGTCCACAAAAAGAAGATTCTTGGCTTACGTCCGTATCAACTTGATCCGCTTCCCATCCACCCCCAGCGCCACTCCCCCCGCCTTCAGCGCCAGCGCATCCGCGCCAAACACATCCCGCCGCCAGCCGGTCAAGGCGGGGATGGCCGGTTCCTCTTCGCTGGCCAGGCGCTCAATGTCGTCGCTGTTGGCCACCAGCTTGGGCGCCACGTGGTGCTGTTCGCACTTGGCGGCCAGCAGCACTTTCAGCAGCGAGACCAGGGCGGGCGAGGCTTTCGGCCCGTCGCGTTGATTGGGCGCTTCCGGCAGGGCGCTGTCCGGCAGGGCGCGGGCTTCGGCAATGGCGGCCAGCAGGCCGGCGCCCATCCGACCCTCGGCGAAACCACGGGTGACGCCGCGCATGCGGGAGAGGGCGTCGACGCTGTCGGGCGCGCTGGCGGCGATTTCCAGCAGGGCTTCGTCTTTCAGCATCCGGCCGCGCGGGATGTTGGATTTCTGCGCCTCGCGCTCGCGCCAGGCGGCGATGGCGCGCAGGGCGGCGAGCATCCGACGGTTGGAGGTGCGCGGCCGCAGCCGTTCCCACATCAGCTCCGGGTCCGGCTGATAGGTCGCGGGATCGCCCAGCACGGCCATCTCCTCGCCCACCCAGTCCACCCGTCCGTCTTTCTCCAGCCGCGCCAGCAGCTGTTCGTAGACCCGGCGCAGATGGGTCACATCGGCGGCGGCATAGTTGATCTGCGCCGGTGAGAGCGGGCGGGCGGCCCAGTCGCTGAACCGGTGCGCCTTGTCGATATGCCCGCCGGTGGTGGCGGCAACGAGCGAATCGTAGCCGACCTGGTCGCCGAAGCCGGCCACCATGGCGGCCACCTGGGTGTCGAACATCGGCCGCGGCACATCGCCGAAGCGCAGCACGAAGATCTCGATGTCCTGGCGGGCGGCGTGAAACACCTTCATCACCGCCTCGTCGGCCAGCAGCGCGCCCAGCGAGGCCAGGTCGATGCCCGGGGCCAGGGTGTCGACCACCGCCACCTCCGCGTCGCCGGCAAGCTGGACCACGCAGAGTTCCGGCCAGTAGGTCCGCTCGCGCATGAACTCGGTGTCCACGGTCACCACCGTCTCCCTGCGCAACCGCGTGCACAAGGCGTCGAGGGCTTCGGTGGTGGTAATCAGGTCAGGGGCCGGGAATTCCAGCCCATGGGAACGCGACGGGGGGGTTCGTGACATGGATGCTGTCATACACGCAGGCTGGCGCGGCCGGAAGCCATGCGGCAGAAGGGGGGTGCATGCCTTGTCGTACGGAGGCGCCGATCATGTTGTCTGTCTTCCCCGCCTTGCCCGAACCGCCGACGGGCTCGCTCGCGCCGCATGGCATAGGTCATGTGCATGAGGGGGCGTTGTGGATCGACATGTTCGACCCCGACGAGGCCGCCCGGCAGCTGGTCGAGACGACGACCGGGTTGCATGTCCCCACCCGCGATGAACTCAGCGAGATCGAGTCGTCCAGCCGGCTGTCGCGCGTCGGTGACGCACTTTATCTTTCCATGCCGGGCCTGGTCCGCGCGGAGGGTGGCGAGTCGCGGACCTCGCCGGTTGGCTTCGTGCTGGCGCCAGACCGGCTGTTGACGATCCGGTTCTCGCATCTGCCGGCCTTCGAGACCTATGCCGCCCGCTGCCGGATGGGGGCGAACACCGACCGCACCAGCATCTCCCTGCTGCTCGGCCTGTTCGAGGCGCTGATCGATCGCATCGCCGACGTGCTGGAGCGCGAGGGCGAGGAGCTGGACACCGTCTCGCGCCGGATATTCCGCCCCGCCGAGGGCCGCCGCGTCCGCCCGCGCCGCGCCGAAACCGAGCTGCGCGCCCTGCTGCGCGGCCTCGGCCGGGTTGGCGACTTGGTCTCCAAGATCCGCGAAACGCTGCTCGGCCTCGGCCGCATCATCCCGTTCGTGCTGGCCAATACGCCGTGGATCACGCCCGACCAGAAAACCCGGTTCAAGACGCTGCGCGCCGATATCACCTCGCTGACCGACTATGACGGCTACCTGGCCGGCAAGGTGCAGTTCCTGCTGGAAGCAACGCTGGGCTTCATCGGCATCGAGCAGAACAACATCATCCGGGTGCTGACCGTGGTGAGCGTGGTCGGTGTGCCGCCGACCTTCTTCGCCAGCATGTGGGGCATGAACTACAAGGGGATGCCGGAACTGGACTGGGCGTTCGGCTACCCCATGGCGCTGCTGGTGATCGTGCTGTCGGCGGTGCTGCCGCTGGTGTGGTTCAGGGTGCGCGGCTGGCTGTAGGGCCACCGGCTGCTTGCAGACCTTGACTCGATCCGGGGGGGCGGCTTGTTTGCGCCGGCTCTCCAGATGGGATTTTCGACCATGCACGCTTATCGCACGCATACTTGCGGCGCGCTCCGCGCCACCGATGCCGGCCAGCAGGCCCGGCTTTCGGGCTGGGTGCACTCCAAGCGCGACCATGGCGGGCTGTTGTTCGTTGATCTGCGCGACCATTACGGGCTGACGCAGATCGTCTTTGCCGCCGGCAGCGCGCCGTTCGAGACGATCGACAAGCTGCGGCCGGAGAGCGTGGTCACCGTCACCGGGGCCGTCGTGCTGCGCGAGGGTGGCACGATCAACCCGCGGCTGCCGACCGGGGAGATCGAGCTGCGGGCGGAAACGCTGGTGGTGCAATCCGCCGCCGAGGTGTTGCCGATCCAGGTGGCCGGCGAGGAGAAGTATCCCGATGAGCTGCGTTTGAAGTACCGGTTTATTGATCTGCGGCGCGAGAAAATGCATCGCAACATCATGCTGCGGGCGGGGGTGATTGCCTCGATCCGGACCCGGATGATCGAGAGCGGGTTCACCGAGTTCCAGACGCCGATCCTGACCGCCAGCTCGCCCGAGGGGGCGCGCGACTTCCTGGTCCCCGCGCGCAACCATCCCGGGAAGTTCTACGCCCTGCCGCAGGCGCCGCAGCAGTTCAAGCAATTGGCCATGGTCGCCGGGTTTGACCGGTATTTTCAGATCGCACCCTGCTTCCGCGATGAGGCGAGCCGGGCCGATCGTTCGCCGGGCGAGTTCTACCAGCTCGATTTCGAGATGAGCTACGTGACCCAGGAAGACGTGTTCAACACCATCGAGCCGGTCATCGCCGGGGTGTTCGAGGAATTCGCCGCCGGGCGTGCGGTCACCAAGCCGCCATTCGTGCGCATCCCGTACGATACCTCGATGCTCAAGTATGGG
>JANXSA010000040.1 GCA_025352915.1 Rhodospirillales bacterium
GCATACATCACGCAGACCCGCTTGCAGATATCAGTGACCAGCCCGAGATCGTGCGAGATCATCAGGATCGCCGTGCCGCGCGCCGCGCACAGCTCCTTCATCAAATCGACAATCTCCGACTGCACCGTGACATCGAGCGCCGTGGTCGGCTCGTCGGCAATCAGTAAATCAGGCTCGCAGGCCAGGGCAATTGCGATCATCACCCGCTGCCGCATGCCGCCGCTGAGCTCGTGCGGATAGGCGCGCGCCCGCCGCTCCGGGGCCGGTACCTTCACCTGGGTCAGCGACTCGATCGCCTTTTTCTCGGCCGCACGCCAGGACGCCCCCTGATGCAGCACGAACATCTCGGCGATCTGGGTGCCCACCGTCTTCAGCGGATTCAGCGCCGTCATCGGCTCCTGGAAGATCATCGCGATCCGCTTGCCGCGCAGCGCCCGCAATTGCGACGCCGGCAGGTTCTGGATCTCCTGCCCGGTCAGGATGATCTTGCCCCCGGCCAGCCCGAGCGGATCGCGCAACAGCCCCATGATCGCCAACGCCGTGATGCTCTTGCCGCAGCCGCTCTCGCCCACCAGCCCCACCGTCTCGCCGCGGCCAATGGTGAAGCTCACATCCTCCACCGCCGGGAAATTCCCGGCATCGGTGCGAAGTGCGATGTGCAGGTTCTCGACCGACAACAGCGGCATGTTCGCGCCGCTCATCGCCGGCTCCGGCTTTGCGGGTCAAGGATGTCGCGCAGCCCATCGCCCAGCAGGTTCAACCCCAGCACGGTCAGGAAGATCGCCATGCCGGGGAACAGGCTCAACCACGGCGCCGTGGTGATCGTCTCGCGTGCGTCGGACAGCATCGAGCCCCAGGACGGCGACGGTGGCCGCACGCCCAATCCGAGAAACGACAGCGCCGCCTCGGCCAGGATGGTGCCGCCCATGCCGAGGGTGGCGATGACGATGATCGGCCCCAGCGTGTTCGGCAGGATTTGCGTGAACATGATGCGGATATCGCCATAGCCCAGCACCCGCGCAGCCTGGACGTAGCCCTGGCTTTTCACCGCCAGCGCCTGTGCCCGGCTGATCCGGCAGGTATAGGACCAGTTGGTCAGCCCAAGCGCGATCAGCAGCGAGGTCAGCCCCGGCCCGAGGATCGCCATGATGGCGAGGGCAAAAATTAGCGACGGGATCGCCAGCATCAAATTGGTCAGCCCGTTGACGAAATCATCCCACCAGCCGCCCCAATAGCCGGCCGTCACGCCCAAGGCGGTGCCGATAAAGGTGTTGATCAACTGCGACACCACGCCGACGGTCAGCGAGATCTGCGCCCCGTACATGACGCGGCTCCAGATATCGCGGCCCTGCTGGTCGGTGCCGAACCAGAATTCCTTTCCGGGCGGCAGTTCCGCATTCATCAGGTTGGCGTCCATGATCGGGTCGGTATGCGCGAGCCACGGCCCGAACACCCCCACCACCAGGGCAAGCCCGCAAAGCGTGCCGCCAATTGCCAAATTCGCGCGTATCTTCATCAGGTATACCGAATGCGCGGATCGATGATCTTGTAGGCGATATCGACCGAGGTGTTGATCACCAGGAAGAACAAAGTGATCACCAGAATGCAGCCCTGCACCGCCGGGATGTCGCGCTGAAACACGCTATCGACCAGCAGCGAGCCGATGCCCGGCCAGGCGAAGAGTTTTTCCACCACCACGCCCTGGCCCAGCAGCGAGCCGAATTGCAGGCCGATCGTGGTCAGCACCAGCACGAGGGCATTGCGCAGCACATGCCACACCACGACGCGATACTCGTTCATGCCCTTCGACCGTGCCGTGCGCACGAAATCGGCGTTCATGATGTCGAGCACCGCGGCCCGCGTGGTCCGCGCCAGCAGTGCCATTGGGCTCACCCCCAATGCAATCGCCGGCAGGGTCAGATGATACAGCCCGCCCTCGCCATAGCCGAAACTCGGGAACCATCCCAGTGTGAGTGCGAACAGATACATCAACAGGATGCCGAGCCAGAACTTCGGCAAAGACAGGCCTGATACAGCAACGATCATCAAGCCGAGATCCAGCAGGCTGCCGGGCCGCAACGCCGCCACGAAGCCCAGCGGCAGGCCGATGGCGATGGCGAACCCCATCGCCGCCATGGTCAGCATCAGCGAGGGCCACAGCCGGGCCGCGATCATGTCGGCCACCGGCTGGCGCGAGCGAAACGAGATGCCGAGATCAAGCGTCGCCAACTGGGTGACGTAATGACCGAAGCGTATATGCAGCGGATCGTCGAGCCCAAGCTCCAGGCGCATCCGCGCCACCACCGCCATGTCCAGCCCCAAGCCTTCGTCCTGTTGACCAGTGGCGAAGCTGCCGGGGATGACACTGAACAGCACGAAAATCAGCAACGCTATGGCTGCCAGCATCGGCACCATCTGCAACAGCCGTCGAACAACAAACCAGAACATGTGGTCCCCTAGTAAAGCGAGGCGCGAGGAGGATAAAAGTTTTTGCTTCTTTTTTCAAAAAGAAGCGCTTGTTCTCTTATCCTCCAAGCACGCGGGATCACTTCGCCGGCGAGGTGGCGTCGACCCAGATGAACTCGGGATATTGGTGGACCAACTCGGTGGGGTTGCCGAGCAGGCCGTGCACCCAGGGCTGATAGGCCAAAGCTGCCTTGTTGTAGTTGAAGAACCACACCGGGGCGGCGTCATACAGATGAGCGTTGGCCTGCTTGAGCAATGCCAATTTGCGGGCGGGATCATCCGTCGTGCCGGCCTCGTCCAGCAGCTTGTCGAAATCGGCGTTTTTGTAGCCGGTCACGTTGCACGAGGTGCGCGGGGTGGCCGAGTGGAAGCAGCGCAGGGTCTGCAGCGGGTCCGGGCCGGTCTGGCTGGAGCCGATATAGGCCTGGAACTCGCCCTTCAGCGCGAGGTCGGTCAGCACCGCCACTTCGACCACCTTAGTCTTCACCTTGATGCCCACTTGCGCCAGCATCGGGATCACCGCTTCGACGATCGGCAGGCCCCAACTCTCATTTTGACTGGTGGTCCATTCGAACTCAAAGCCGTTCGGCAGGCCGGCCTCGGCCAGCAGGGCGCGGGCGCGGGCGGGGTCAAAGGCGTATGGCTGCATGTCCTTGTCGAAGCCGGGCACGGTGATCGGCAGCCACGAGGTGGCGCGGTAGGCCTTGTTGCGGGCCAGGCGTTCGACGATGAGCTGGGTGTTGATGGCGTGGTTGATCGCCTGGCGGACGCGCTTGTCGTCGAACGGCTTTACCCCGTGATGCATCACCATGGCGCGGGTGAACACCTCGGCGACTTCGAGGATGTTCTTCTTCAAATTGGCGTCGTTGTTGTAGGCGACATACTGCACCGGGCCGAGGATCGAGGTGTCGACCTCCTTGTTGCGGAAGGCGATGTCGCGGGCCGAGGCCTCGGCCATGATCGGGAATTCGATCCGGTCCAGGTACGGCAGGCCGGGCTTGTAGAACTTGTCGAAGCGCTCGGCGACCAGGCGCGAGCCCGGGATGTGCT
>JANXSA010000722.1 GCA_025352915.1 Rhodospirillales bacterium
CCGACAGCATCACCGCCAGCGTCAGCGTGAACATCGCGCGCCGTCGCGCACCACCTGGAAGCCCATCGGTCACTTGCATGCCCCGTCGTGCCGCGCCGCCGTCAATCGCGCAATCCCCCCGATTGCGAAGCCGGGCCGCACGCGCCATCCTGTCAAGTGTCATCCCGAAGGAGCACCTCATGGCCCGCATGTCGCGCCGCGCCCTCATCGCCGGCACCGCGCTGGCGCTCCCCGCCCTGCGCCCCGCCCAGGCCCAGGCGAAGAAACTCGTCTTCGGCGGCTCGATCCCGCTCTCCGGCGGCGCCGCCGAAACCGGCCTGAACGTCCACAACGGTTACGCCACTGCCGTAAAATTCCTCAACGAACAGGGTGGCGTCGACATCGCCGGCACCAAGTACCAGCTCGAACTCAAACTGTTCGACGACGCGTCAGACCCCTCGCGCGCCACCACCCTGATCCAGCGCCTGCTCGACGACCGCGTCGATTTCTTCCTCGGCTCCTTCGGCAGCAGCATCGTCCTGCCCACCGCCGCCATCACCGAGCGCGCCGAAAAGCCGATGGTCCAGGCCGGCGGCGGCTCTGACCAGATCTTCACCCAGGGCAACCGCTACGTCTTCGGCATGTTCCCCCGCGCCACCCGCCAGTTCCAGTCCACCGCGGCGTTCTTCAAAACCCTCACCCCCCAGCCCAAGACTTTCTCCGTCATCGCCACCAACGACGCCTTCTCCAAAACCTTCGCCGCGGGGATCGTCAAGGACACCCAGGCCGCCGGCTTCCAGCTCATCGAAAACTACCTGCTGCCGGAACAAATCTCCGACGCCTCCTCGGTCCTGTCCTCGATCCGCAGCAAGACCCCGGACATGCTGCTCTGCGCCATGCACGACCAGAACGCCCTGCTGGTCGCCCGCCAGATGATCGCCACCGGCACCAACGTGAACCTGCTGTTCCAGGGCCTCGGCCCCCAGCTCGCCTCGTACCGCGAAGCCCTCGGCAAACACGCCACCGGCATCTTCTATTCGACGTACTGGGACCCGCGCACCACCTGGAAGGACCCGTTCTTCGAATCCCCCGCCAAATTCGCCGCCTATTACGCGAAGAACTACACCCGCCCGATCGCCTATCACGTCGCCGCCGGTGCCGCCTGCATCATCACCTACGTCAGCGCCATGCAAAAAGCCCGCAGCATAGACCCCGTCAAGGTCCGCGATGCCCTCGCCGCCACCGACCTTGAAACCCTCTACGGCCGCATCAAGTTCGGCCCCGACGGTGACGGTGACGCCACCCTCATGGGCCCCTCGGTCGGCCAGGTGCTGAAGGGCGCCGGCGAAGTCGTCTACCCCGCCGGCGGTAAAACCGCAGACCTGCTCTGGCCAGTCCCCGCCTGGGACAAGAAAAGCTGATCGCCTTGCCGCGCAACAACCGCAAGGCGGGCTGAATGCTCGCCCTGCAAACCATCATCGACGGCCTGGTCCTCGGCGGGCTTTACGCCCTGGCCGCCGTCGGCTTCTCACTGATCTTCGGCGTCCTCGGCGTGGTCAACCTCAGCCACGGCGCCATCGTCATGATCGGCGCCTATTTGACCTGGTTCATCTGGCACACCACCGGCCTCGACCCGCTGCTCGCCATCCCCCCGGTCATGCTGGTCCTCTTCGCCTTCGGCTACATCTACCAGCGTGGCCTGATCCAGCTCGCCGTCGACCGCTCCTCGCTGCTCGCCTCCATGCTCGTCACCTTCGGCGTCGCCCTGATGCTGCGCAACCTCCTGGTCCTGGTGTTCTCGCCCGACTTCAAATCGATCACCCCGGGCTACGCCTTCAACTACCTCCGTCTCGGCGGCCTCACCATCGACCTCGTCCGCATCTCCGCCCTGGCCGCCAGCCTCGCCCTCCTCGGCGCCCTGGCCTACGTGCTGAACCGCACCCGCATCGGCCGAGTCATCCGCGCCACCGCGCAACAGGAACTCGCCGCCCGCCTCTGCGGCGTGAACGCCCGCCACGTCTACGCCGTGACCTTCGGAGTGTCCGCAGCCTTCGCCGGCGCCTCGGGCGCCATCCTCGGCATCGTCCTGCCCTTCTCCCCTCCGGACGAAGCCAACTGGACGCTGAACGCCTTCGTTGTCGTCGTCCTCGGCGGTGTCGGCTCGCCTTCCGGCGCCCTGCTCGGCGGCCTGCTGCTCGGCCTGATCAGCACCGCCACCTCCCAGCTGATCGGCCCCGCCTTCCCGAACGCGATGATGTTCCTCATCCTCGTCCTGATGCTGCTGGTGCGCCCGGCCGGCCTGCTGGGCAACGCTTTCGCGGGCACCCGCTGAGATGCTCCTCGAAGCCATCGCCCGCCACCGCTGGTGGATCGCGCTGACCCTCCTCGCCATCGCCATCCTCGCCGCCGTCCCGTTCCTGCTGATGCCGTTCCACGTCCGCGTCGGCCAGCTGATCCTGCTCTCCACCGCCCTCGCCCTCGCCTGGACCCTGCTCGGCGGCTTCGCCGGCTACTGGAGTTTTGGTCATACCGCCTTCATCGGCCTCGGCGCCTTCGCCGCCGGCCTGTTCGAAACCGACTTCCTCGGCCCCGAATTCATGCGCGCCGAACCACTCACCGGCCTGGCCATCGGCACCACCGTCGCCATGGCCATCTGCGCCACGGCCGCCGCCATCGTCGCTTGGCCCATCCTGCGCCTGCGCGGCATCTACTTCGCCGTCGCTATGCTCGGCGTCGCCCAGGTCCTGTCCGAACTCACCAACTCGATCGAAGCCTTCAAGGGCTCCCTCGGCCTGGTCTTCCCCCGCATCCCCGCCTTCGGCCTGCGCCAGGAAGCCGTCTTCTACTACCTCCTCCTGATCGCCACCGTCATCATCCTGGCCATCGCCTTCGCGATCAAAAACGCCCGCATCGGCCACGGCCTCGCCGCCATGCGCGAAGACGAAGACACCGCCCGCATGCTCGGCGTCCCCACCGAGCGCTACAAGATCACCATGTTCATCCTGAGCGCGACCCTCACCGGCGCCCTCGGCGCGATCTACGCCCACTCACTGGGATACATCACCACCGGCTCCGTCTTCCGCACCGATTTCTCCCTCAACATGATTGTCCACAACCTCCTGGGCGGCATCGGCACCCTGCTCGGCCCGATGATCGGCGCCATCATCATGGTCCTGCTGACCCAGGTCATCCTCGGTAGCTTCCTCAACCTGCACATGTTCCTCACCGGCGCCATGCTCGTCGCCCTCGTGCTGGCCGCCCCCAAAGGCATCGTCGGCACAATCAAAGCCCTCCGCCGCCGCAAGCCCACCCCGCCATGAAAGCCCCCATCCTCGAACTCAAATCGGTCACAAAACGCTTCCGCGGCCTCGTCGCCGCCGACGACGTCAGCCTCACCGTCGAAGCCGGCACCATCACCAGCCTCATCGGCCCCAACGGCGCCGGCAAATCCACCATCTTCAACCTCGTCACCGGCTACCTCCCCCCCACCGCCGGCGAAATCCGCTTCCACGACGAACGCATCGACGGCCACTCCACCGTCTCCCTCGCCCGCCGGGGCATCGCCCGCGCCTTCCAAATTGCAAAACCCTTCCCCGAAATCACCGTCCGCGACAACGTCCGCATCGGCGCCCTGTTCGGCCGCGACGGCCCCCGCGATGTCGACGACACCACCGAACGCGCCCTCGAAATGACCGGCCTGTCGGACCTCGCCGACCGCCCCGCCGGCGACCTCACCATCGGCTATCTCCGCCGCCTGGAAATCGCCCGCGCCATCGCCGCCCGCCCCGTCCTGCTCCTCGCCGACGAACCCTGCGCCGGCCTCAACCCAGCCGAAACCGAAGAACTCTGCACCATCCTGCGCCGCATCCGCGACCGCGGCAG
>JANXSA010000036.1 GCA_025352915.1 Rhodospirillales bacterium
CATCCGACCTGGAAGCATGTTGCGTGCCCGTCATGCGGCGGGGCGGCGGAGCGGGATACCGATACGCTGGATACCTTCGTGGACAGCTCGTGGTATTTCGCGCGGTTCTGCTCGCCGGGGGCGACCGGGGTGGTGGATCGGGCGGCGGTGGATCATTGGCTGCCGGTCGACCAGTATATCGGCGGCATCGAGCACGCGATTTTGCACCTGCTCTATGCGCGGTCGTTCACGCGGGCGATGCACAAGACCGGGTATCTCGGGGTGGATGAGCCGTTCGCGGCGCTGTTCACCCAGGGGATGGTGACGCATGCGAGTTTTCGTGCGGCGGATGGGCGGTGGTTGACGCCGGACGAAGTCGATGTGCGTGGCGATGGCTCGGCGGTGGAGCAGGCGACCGGTGCTGTGGTGCAGGTTGGGCGCATCGAGAAGATGTCCAAGTCCAAGCGCAATACGATCGACCCCGGCGAGATCATCGATCGCTATGGCGCGGATACTGCGCGGTGGTTCATCCTGTCGGATAATCCGCCGGAACGCGACATGGAGTGGACCGAGGCGGGGGCAGTGGGGGCGTATCGCTTCACGCAGCGGCTGTTTCGGCTGGTTGAGGCAGCGCCCGCGGTGCCGGCGGGGATGCCGGATAATTGGTCAGCGGCGGCGCGGGGGCTGCGGCGGGCGACACATCGGACGATCGGCGCGGTGACAGAGGCGCTGGAGGGGTTTTCCTATAACGTGGCGGTGGCGCGCATTTATGAGTTCACCAATGCGATCTCGGATGCCGAGCGCGGCGATGCCGGGGACGCCAGCCTGGGCTGGGCTCGGTTCGAGGCGTTGGAGGCGGTGTCGCGGCTGGCGGCACCGATGATGCCGCATTTGGCCGAAGAAATGTATTCGCGACTGTATCCGGGGCACGGGGGTGTGGTGGCGGATTTGCCGTGGCTTGAGGCTGATGCTGCGCTGGCCGCGGCTGATACGGTGACGATTGCGGTGCAGGTGTCGGGCAAGCTGCGCGGGACGATCGTGGTGCCGCCGAACCAGCCGCAGGAGGCGAATGTGGCGCTGGCGCTGGCGCATGTGAATGTGGTGCCGCTGCTGGATGGGAAGGCGGTGCGCAAGACGATCTATGTCGCTGATCGGATTGTGAATTTTGTGATATCGGGGTAGGTCATGGCAGCGCGGGGCGGCATGGGTCGGCGCGGCGTGATGGCATTGGTGGCGAGCGTCGGGCTCGGCGGTTGCGGCTTTCGGCCGCTGTATGGTGCGGGCGGGGATGACGCCGGCGTTCAGGAGCGTCTGGGCGAGATCAATGTATTGCTGATGCCGGAGCGGAGCGGACAGTTGATGCGCCAGGCGTTGATGACGCGATTTGAGCGCGGTGGCGGTGGCTCGACGCGGCGGTATGATCTGGCGGTGCAGTTTGCGCTCGGCTCCGAGCCGATTGCCATTCAGCGGGATAATTCGACGTCACGGGTGCGGCTGATTGGCACGGCAACTTGGACCCTGATGGCGCAGGATGCGCAGCGGCGGACGATTGTGAGTGGTTCGGCGCGCGAGGTTGATGCGTTCAATATCATCAACCAGCAGTTTTTTGCCGCCGAATTGACCAGTACCGCGGTTCAGCGGCGGATGGTGGATGCGTTGGCAGAGCAGATTGCCACGCAGCTGGCGGTGCATTTCAGTCGCCGGGCGGGGTAGGGCGTGGGGCTGTTGTCGGGGACGCCGCTGTGGATGGTGGGGGTTCGGCCAGGTGAGGCCCGCTGGCAATGAAACTGGATGCGCGCAGGGTGGAAGCATTCCTGGATTCGCCCGGAGCGGTGCGGGTTGTGCTGCTTTTTGGCGACGATGTTGGAATGATACGAAATCGGTCTAATAGGCTGGTTCGAAGCATTGCGGGTTCGCTGGATGACCCGTTTCGAGTGTGTGACCTGGAGAAGGATGGCCTCTCAAAGATCGCGGCTGAGATGGCGAGCCGTTCGTTGACCGGCGGACGGCGCGTGGTGCGGGTGCGGGACGTTGGCGATACTGCATTAGCAGCGGTGGTGGCGGCTATGGCCAAGGACAGCGATTCGCTATTGGTGCTGGAGGCGCCCGGCTTGACGTCGCGGGCCAAGCTTCGTGCGGCGGTGGAGCGGGCTGCCGAGGGGATGGTGATAGGCTGCTACGCGCTTGAGGGTGCGGCATTGGAGTCGATGATCGGGCAGACATTGGCCGGGCTGAATGTATCGATCGAGCGAGAGGCGCAGACTTGGCTGGCGGGGCAACTCGGCGCGGACCAGGGGGTGACCCGGGCAGAGCTTGAGAAGCTTGCGCTATTTGCTGGTGTCGGGGGACGGATTGACGTTGCGGCCGCACAGGCATGTGTGGGTGATTTGGCCGGGCTGTCGCTGGAAGATGCTTTGTTTGCCGCGACGCGCGGAGATATAGCGGCGACTGATCGGGCCTTGGAGCTTGCGATGGCGGAGGGTGCGGCTGCTGTTGGCATTTTGAGGGCTGCGTTGCTGCATTTGCAACGGCTACAGCGTGCGCGCGCCGTCATGGCCCAAGGTGCTTCAGCGGGCGAGGCGGCGAAAGCGGCGTGGCCGCCGGTGTTTTTCCGGCGAGAAGGCGATTTCGTGCAAGCGCTGAGGTTGTGGAGCGAGGATGCGCTGCAGACCCTGTGCGGCCGGGTATGGGAGGCCGAAAGAGCATGCAAGCGGACCGGCAGTCCCGCAGATACGCTCTGCCGCAGCGTAGTGTTGGGGATTGCGCTGCGGTCGGCTGCGGCAAAGCGCCGTTGAGCGATGCGTTGGAAGATGATTGGGATCGCGGCCGGTTGTTGCTATGCGCTGGGCATCAACAGCGAGACGATGCCGTCGAGCTGATCCAGTGAGCGGTACAGGATGCGGACATTGCCGCCCTTGCCGTCGAACGTGATTTCGACCTTCAGACCGAGACGTTCGGACAGATCGCGCTCAAGGGCGGTGGTCTCCGGATCTTTGGCGGAATGGGACGATGGGGCGCTGTCACGTTTGGCGATGCGTGCGGGGGCGAGAGCTTCGGTTTGTCGGACGTTGAGTCCACGGGCGATGACGGCAAGAGCTGCCTTGGCGGGGTCGGGGTGGCTCAATAGGGCGCGAGCGTGACCGGCGGAGAGGCTGCCTTTGCGGACCTCTTCCTGCACGGCGGCGGGCAGCTGGCGCAGTCGCATGGTGTTGGCGACGTGGCTGCGCGATTTTCCGACCGCTTCGGCCAGGCGTTCTTGGGTGAGGCCGAATTCTTCGGTCAGGCGATGGTAGCCTTGGGCCTCCTCGATTGCGTTGAGGTCTTGTCGCTGGAGGTTTTCGACAAGGGCGGCTGCCATGGAGTCGGCGTCGCTCAATGCGCGGATCAGTGTTGGGACCGCATGTAGTCCGGCTTGCTGGGCGGCTCGCCAGCGCCTTTCGCCGGCGATGATCTGGAAGCGGTTTGGGGTTATCGGATGGGGGCGGGCCAGGAGCGGCTGGAGTATGCCGCGCGTGCGAATTGAGTCGATCAGTTCGGCCATGCTGGCGGGATCGAAATCGCCGCGGGGCTGAAACGGGCCGGGTTCCAGATGTTCGATAGGGATGGTCGTAATGCCAGGCGCTGTCGCGGTGGCGGCGCTGGGGGCATCGCCCATGAGAGCGGCCAGGCCACGTCCGAGCCGAGGTCCAGGTTCTTTGCTCATGTCCGCGTTTCCAATAGGGTTCGTTCGCGTCGCAGCAGTTCTTGCGCCAGCCGGATGTAGGCTTGGGCGCCGGGGGAGCGATAATCGTAGAGCAAGACCGGTTTGCCGTGGCTGGGTGCTTCGGAGATACGGATATTGCGCGGAATGACGGTCTCGTAGACTTGGCTTCCGAAGAAACCCCTGGCGTCTGCGGCGACAAGGTCGGACAGGTTGTTTCTGCGGTCGAACATGGTCAGGACGATGCCTTGAACGACGAGTTCGGGGTTCAGGGCGCGCCGGATCCGGTCGACTGTTCGCATCAGCTGGCTGAGGCCTTCTAGGGCAAAGAACTCGCATTGCAGCGGGACCAGCACGGCGTCTGCTGCCACCAGGGCGTTCAATGTCAGGAGGCCAAGGCTGGGCGGGCAGTCGATCAAAATGTAGGTGAAGTGTGACAAGGCTTGGGCACGCAGGGCGGTGCGCAGGCGGTATTCCCGTCGTTCGATGCCGACGAGTTCAATTTCGGCACCGGCCAGGTCGAGTTCGGCGGGGAT
>JANXSA010000049.1 GCA_025352915.1 Rhodospirillales bacterium
TTTCCAGGCAGATGCGGCTGCATCCGCTCCCACTGGTGGTCTGTCAACATCAACCGAACCGACGACATCCAACGCTCCCGCAAAAGGAGCTTGAATCAGATTTCCTGCCGAGCCGGAATCCCGAATGTCAACGCGATCTAGCCGCCCAATCGCTCGGGGATTTTCATTTCTTCCAGTAGCGCGCGGGTGCGGGTGCCGGCGGATTGCGGGAGGCGGAGGAAGGCGGCGAGGTCCGCCGGGTGGTCGATGTCCATGGCGATGCCGGGCTGTTGGATGATGGTGGGGGTGATGCCGGCGGCGCGGGCGGCGTCGAGGTGGGGGAAGTAGGAGTTGTCGCCGAAGCGGAGTTGGACGGCCAGCGGCGGCGAGACGATGACGGTGTTGGAGCCTTGCTCGTCATGGGCGGGGACGATTGTGAATTTGGTATGGGCGGCCAGGGCGGCGTCGATTTCGGCGGCGGTGGTGGCGGGGATGTCGCCGGGCAGGGTGAGGATGCCGGGGATGCCTTCGGCGGCGAGGATGGTTCGACCGGCATCGACGGCGCCGGTGTGGCTGGTGCGGGCGCCTTCGGTGATGACGCGCCAGCCGCGGGTTTTGGCGATTTCGGTGGCGTGGGGGTCGAGGGTGACGAGGGCGATGCCGGCGAGGCGGCGGGCGTTGGCCAGGGCGTCGAGGACTTCTTCGAGCATGGTGATGGCGAGGCGGTGGCGTTCGGTTTGGGTCAGGAAGGCAGCGAGGCGTTGCTTGGCGCCGGCCAGTTCCTTGACCGGGATGACGGCCCAGATGCCGGTCATAGCGAGTCCGCGAGGTCCAGGGCGATTCTGGCGAGGGCGATTTTGTCTTCCAGCGTGGTCATGAGGGTTTGCGCGAGGACGGTGTGCACGGCGAGTCCCTGGGCTTCGGCTTCGTCCTGGGTGTCGATGATGTAGCCGTCGAGCAGGTCGGCGTAGCGGTGGGCGACGGCGGCGGCACTGGGGATGATGCCAAGCTCGGTCATCATCTTTGCTGTCGGGCCCTTGACCGCGCGGCCGCCGATGATGGGGGAGACGGCGACGACGGGGGCGGCGCACGACGCCAGGGCGGCGCGGATGCCGGGCAAAGCGAGGATCGGCTCGACCGAGATGAACGGGTTGGACGGGCAGATCACCACGGCGCGCAGGCTGGGGTTTTGCAGGGCGGCGAGGAAGTCGGGGTGGGGGGTGGCGGTCTCGGCGCCGGCGAAGTGCAGGGATTTGACGACCGGCTTGCACTGGCGGCCGACGAAGTAGTCCTGGAAGTCGAGCATGCCTTCGTCGCTGTCGACGCGGGTGCGGACGGGGTCGTTGGTCATTGGCAGGATGCGGGCGGCGATGCCGAGGCGGCTTGTGATGTCGGCGGTGATGGCGGCCAGCGTGTCGCCGGCCTTGAGGCGCAGGGTGCGCTGGACATGCAGGGCGAGGTCGCGGTCACCGAGGCGGAACCAGGCGGGGCCGCCGAGGTCGGCGAGGGTTTGCATGAACGACCAGGTCTCGTCGCGGCGGCCCCAGCCGAGGGTTTGGTTGTCGAGTCCGGCCAGGGCGTAGGTCAGGGTGTCGATGTCCGGCGAGATCGACAGGCCGAGATGTTCGAAATCATCGCCGGTATTGGCGACGATCAGCAGGTTCTCGGGGGCGACGACGTGCGACAGGCCGAGGGCGAGTTTGGCGCCGCCGACGCCGCCGGAGAGGGCGAGAACTTTGCTGCCACGGGGGCTCATCGGAACAGGTCTTCCTGCGGCGGGCGAACAAGGTGGCCGGCGCCCATGGCGGGTTGGCTCCAGCTCAGGCCGCGGACCAGGATGACCGGCTGGGCCTCGTCGCCCTGGCCCTGGACCAGCGAGGCGGCGGCGGCGATCTCGTCAGCAAACCCACTGATGGAGACTTCGAGGATGCGGCCGAACAAATCCGGATTGCCGCGCAGGTCGACCAAGGCCGGCAGCCCGGCGGCACCAATGGCGATGCCGGCGGTGCCGCGGCGCCAGGCCCGGCCGAAGCTGTCGGAGATGACGATGCCGAGGGGGCCGCCGACCGATGGCGCGAGGCGGGCGCGCAGGGTCTCGGCGCTGGCGTCCGGGTCGAGCGGCAGCAGCAAGACGCGCTCGGCGCCATCCTGCGGCGCCACGTTGGAGTGGTCGACGCCGGCATTGGCCATGACCCAACCTCGTCGGTGCTCGACGATGATCAGGTTCGGGCGGGCGCGCACCACGCGGACGGACTGGTCCAGCACCACCTGGACCGCGCGCGGGTCTTTTTGCGTCACCGCGGCCAGTTCGATCGCCTCGGCCGAGGGCACGACATCGGCAACATCGATGATCCGGCCTTCGGCTTTCGAGACGATCTTCTGCGCCAGCACCAGCACGTCGCCGGGCTGGAGCACCAGGCCGGCGCGGGCCAGCCCGGCCTCGATCAGGGCGGCGAGGTCGTCGCCGGGCTGCACCATCGGGATGCCCGGCAACGCGTGCAGGGCGAGCGACGTGGCCATGGCTTAGCCGAATTTGCGGCGAAGCAGCGGCAGGACGGTTTCGCCGTACAGCTTGAGGAAGCGCGCCTGATCCGGGCCGGGCGCGTGGAAGACCAGGTGGTTGAAGCCGAGGCCGACATACCAGCCGATCTTCTCCACATGCTCTTCGGCGTCGTTGGAGACGATCCAGCGCTTGGCGACGCGATCCATCGGCAGGCTGTCGGCGAGAGCCGCCATCTTCACCGGGTCCTCCACCGTTATCTTCTCCTCGGGCGTCAGCGCCAGGGCGGCCCAGTGGCGGGTGTCTTCCAGGGCGCGCGCGCGGTCGGTGTCGAAGGAGACCTTGAGCTCGATCATCCGGTCGTATTCGGGCTTGGGAGTGCCGCCGGCGGCGATGCCCTCCAGCACGTTCGGCAGCAGGGTTTCGGTGTAAAGCTCGGCGGCCTTGCCGCTGGTGCAGATCAGGCCGTCGCCGCCGCGACCGGCATATTTGGCGATCATGGCGCCGGCGGCGGCAACGTAGATCGGCACCATCTTCTCGGGCCGGTCATAGATCGTGGCGTTCTCGGTCTTGTAGAACTGGCCTTCGAAGCTCACCCGCTCCTCGCTCCACAGCCGGCGCATCAGGGTGACGGATTCGCGCAGCCGGGCGAAGCGCTCCTTGAAGTCGGGCCAGTGCATGCCGGTGGCCGGGACTTCGTTCAGCCCCTCGCCGGTGCCGATGCCGAGGATGACGCGCTCGGGGAACATGGCGCCCAGTGTGCCGAAGGCCTGGGCGACGACGGAGGGGTGGTAGCGGAAGGTGGGGGTGAGCACCGAGGTGCCCATGACGATGCGCTGGGTGCGCGCGCCGAGTGCCCCGAGCCAGGCCAGCGAGAAGATGGCGTGGCCGTCGATGTGCTTCCAGGGCTGGAAATGGTCGCTGATGAAGACCGAATCAAACCCGACCTGCTCGGCCATGACCGAGAAATCCAGCAGTTTTCCTGGTGCGAACTGTTCCGCCGACGCCTTGTACCCGAGCTTGAGCATTCTTCCGTCCCCAAATGGTCCGCCCCACATGTGGCCTATGGCGGACTTCGTCCAGTAATGAATCCGAGACGGCCAAGGTGGCCGTTCATCGGGGGTATCCCGGCAAAGAGCCCGATTCAGAACATATAGCCCGGTATCAACGTGTTACGGCGGTTCAAGTTGCCCGTTCGCGCACGCGCAACGAATAAGATTGAGCAATATCAACGGATGTTCCGAGACCGACATTCTGTAAGGCTCGGAAAACAACACCATGATTTCTACCAGACACTAACATCAGGCGGTCGGCAACGGATAGAGCGCCGTGATGACGTCGAGTGTCTGTTGGACCGATGTCGTTTAACGCAGTGCCGCTGCGGACTTCTACGTGATCATTCGTGCTCGCCATCACGGCGACGACCAGAACCATGTCCGAACAAGCCTGGCTTTACTGCAGCGGCGGTATACGTTGCGACCGTGATCGCGAGAGCTCCAATCAGAAATGCATGCCCGAGGATACTATAGGCAAGGAATGTATAGCTTCCGATTGCTATAGCAAAACTAACGGCCCACATGCCCCCCAATAACTGCAACACATAGTGCCTGGTCGCAACGTCGGGGATATGACGAAGCGGGCTTATGTCGGAGTTAAATATGAAATTCCATCCATGGACGATAAATTGTCTCATTGCGAGCACCCCATAGTCCAGTTCCCCATTTGGCAGTCAGAAAAGACGTTTCCGCCGCGATATTGCCACTTAGTTTTCTCTACAGCGATCATTTAGCAATTAAACCGGGTGACCAAAAAAGACAATAGTTTAGGATATAATTCTTGAGATTGGCTGACGTTTGCGCGGATTTTCCTGATACAAAAATGGTATGTCAGTGTCAATCCCGGCTTCCCCCGACTAACGATCGCTTTGGCTTTCACAAGCAGCATATTAAGCTCTAAACTGTTCATTCAGCAAGTCTTTAGAGCCGGCTTGGCGGAACAACCATGGGGAAGCGGGCATGAAACTCGGTGTGGCATTTTCGGCGACGGATCTCGGGGCCGAGCCCGGCGTGCTGCGCGACTTTGCGTTGCTGGCCGAGGAGATCGGCTATCACGACCTGATGCTGCCGGACCACGTGCTGGGGGTGAACGTGGCCAGCCGGCCGGATTGGGGCAGCCGCAACACCTCGGCGGATGCGTTTCACGATCCGTTCGTGGCCTTCGGTTTCCTCGCCGGGGTGTGCCAGAAAATCCATTTCTCGACCCAGGTGCTGATCCTGGCGCAGCGTCAGGCAACGCTGGTGGCCAAGCAGGCCGCCGACCTCGATGTGCTCTCCGGCGCGCGCTTCCGGCTGGGCATCGGCGTCGGCTGGAACCCGGTCGAGTTCGTCGGGCTGAACGAGAATTTCCACAATCGCGGCCGCCGTTCCGAGGAACAGATCGAGGTGATGCAGGCGCTGTGGGCCGCGCCGCATGTCAGCTTCAAGGGGAAGTGGCAGACCATCGACGATGCCGGCATCAATCCGCGCCCGGCCTCGGGAAAAATCCCGGTCTGGTTCGGCGGGCATATGGATGTGACGCTGCAACGCATCGCCCGCCTCGGCGATGGCTGGATGATGAATTTCTATCCGCCCGGCGACGCGGCGGTGGCCGAGTTCGATAAGCTCAAGCGCCTCGCCGATGCCGCCGGGCGCAGTGTGGGACTGGAAGTCTGGACCTCGATGGGCGACGGCAGCGAGGCCGACTGGCGGCGTGAAATGCAGTTCTGGAAACAGGCGGGTGTCCACCGCGTCACGCTGAACACCACCTTCAACCGCAACCACCACAAGCGCATTGCCGGCCGCAGCTACGCCGACCATGTGGCGGCGATCCGGCGCTGGCATGCCGCGGTCGCCGATCTCGCGTAGGGACGGAAGTTCAGGGCGGCGTCCTGGCCGTCCTCCCTCCCCGCACGTCGCCCACGCTGTCGGGCAGGCGCTGGGCTTGACATGAATCAAGGACAGGAGGGGTGCCACCTGCCACGAGGCATGCATTGCCTCGCAGCATGTGGAGTTCGCCATGGTCAAGCGCATGAAGGCCGCCGTGTTTGTCGAACCCGGGCGGATCGTGCTCGACGAGAAGCCCATCCCCGAGCCGGGCCCGCTCGATGCGCTGCTGCGCATCACCACCACCACCATCTGCGGCACCGACGTGCACATCCTCAAGGGCGAGTACCCGGTCGCCAGGGGCCTGACCATCGGCCACGAGCCGGTCGGCGTGATCGAAAAGCTCGGCAGCGCGGTGCAGGGCTACCGCGAGGGCCAGCGCGTGATCGCCGGTGCCATTACGCCCAGCGGGCACTCCGCCGCCTGCCTGTGCGGCCAACACTCGCAGGATGGCGGCTATGGCAAGCACGGCTTCAAGGCGCTCGGTGGATGGCGTTTTGGCAATACGATTGACGGCGCCCAGGCCGAATACGTGCTGGTGCCGGACGCCATGGCCAATCTCGCCGAAGTGCCCGATGACCTTACCGACGAGCAGGTGCTGATGTGCCCCGACATCATGTCCACCGGGTTTTCCGGCGCCGAAAGTGGCGGCATCCGTATCGGCGATTCGGTCGCCATCTTCGCCCAGGGCCCGATCGGGCTATGCGCCACGGCTGGTGCCAAGCTCATGGGGGCGACCACCATCATCGGCGTCGACGGTATCGCCAAGCGCCTCACCATGTCGCGCCAAGTCGGCGCCGATGTGGTCATCGATTTCCACAACGCCGATCCGGTCGCCGAAATCATGCGCCTCACCGACGGCCGCGGGGTGGATGTCGCCATCGAGGCGCTGGGCACCCAGGGCACCTTCGCGGCGGCGCTGCGTGTCCTGCGCCCCGGCGGCACCCTGTCCAGCCTGGGCGTCTATTCCACCGATCTGACGATTCCGCTCGGTGCCTTTGCCGCCGGGCTCGGCGACCACCGCATCATCACCACGCTGTGCCCCGGCGGCAAGGAACGCATGCGCCGGCTGATGGATGTCATCCGCAGCGGCCGCGTCGACCTGCGCGCGATGGTCACCCACCGGTTCAAGCTCGACGACATCGAGGCGGCCTATGACCTGTTCAGCAACCAGCGCGACGGGGTGCTGAAGGTGGCGATCACGCCCTGACCATGGTTGCCGATGGCTTTCACTGCCGCGTGTCTTCCATCGGGTCGTTGCCGCAGGATGCTGCGCGGCGTTGGCGGTAGAGGCTGCGGTGGGTGGCGTAGAGGTCCAGGGCCTGGGTTTCGATCCGCATGAGGGCCGGGTGCAGGGCGGCGTATTCGGTCCAGGAGGTGGCGGCGCCCCAGGCCAGCACGGCGTCGCTGCCGAGCGCCTGGGACAAGGCGAGGCTGGTGGTCAGCGTGGCGCCGGCGTCGCGCAGGGAGGAGGGGCCGATGAGCGGCAGGACGAGGTAGGGCCCGCTGGGTATGCCCCAGCGGCATAGTGCGTCGGCGACGCCCATGCGCACCGGGGGGTAGCCCATTTCGGCGGCGGCATCGCGCACCCCGCCGTAACCCAGCATGGTGTTGATGCCGAAGCGGGCCGCGACTTGGCTGGCGAGCGTGACATCGCCGGCCAGCAGGGCACTGGCGGCGGTGACGGGTTCGCCGAAATTGGCCAAGGCATTCGCCACGCCCTCGCGTACCGGCGCAGGGATCCAACTGGTATAGGCGCGCGCCATCGGGCCGAGGACGTGGCGTTGCGCCAGCAGGTTGAAGGCGTGGACCTGGCGGTTGACCGGCTCCAGCGGGTCGCCGGCGGCGAAGGCCGGTGTTGCCAGCAGTGCCAGGATGGCGGCGAGCCGGATCATGTATCGGCGAGCGCAGCGATCATGGCGTCGCGGTGCGCCCAGTCGCCTTCGGCATGGACGGGTTGCAGGCAGACATGGGTGGCGCCGGCGGTGAAGTGGGCGCGCAGGCCGGCTTTTACTTCGTCGGCGGTGCCGGAGATGACCATGGCGTCGATGAAGCGGTCATTGCCGCCGTTTTCCAGCTCGGCTTCGGTGAAGCCGAGGCGGAGCCAGTTGTTGCGGTAATTTGGCAGGGTCATGTAGCGGGAAAGTTCCGCGCGGCCGAGGGCGCGGGCACGGGCGCGGTCGGGTTCGATGCAGATCTTCTGTTCGACCGCGAGATGCTGGCCGGGCTTTCGGAGTGCGGCGGCCTGGGCGGTATGTTCGGGGGTGACGTTGTAGGGCAGGGCGCCCTTGGTGCGGGCGGCAGTGAGCTTGAGCATCAGCGGGCCGAGGGCGGCGATCATGACGGGCCAGTCGGCGGCGCCGGGCTCCTGGCCCTGGAGGGCGTCGAGATAGGCGCGCATGGCGGGCAGGGGCTTTTCGTAGCGGTGGCCGCGCAGGCCTTCGACCGAGGGTTGGTGGCTGACGCCGAGGCCGAGGATGAAGCGGTCGCCGTAGAGGCTGTTTAGGGTCATCATGCCGCGGCGCGAGGCCAGGGCGTCGCGGGCGTAGATGTTGGCGATCGAGCTGCCGATGACCAGGCGCTTGGATGCGCCGAGCAGGAAGCCGGCCAGCGAGAGCGATTCGTAGCCGCGCGATTCCGGGTACCAGAAGGCGCTGTAGCCATGGCCTTCGATCCGCGCCATGAGGGCGGCGAGTTGCGGACCGTCGAGGCGGTCGGTGGGATACCAGACTCCGAGTCTGCCGAGTTCCATGGCTATACTCCGTTCATGTAGGGGGATCGCGGGGGCGATGATCGTCGGACTGGCCGGCCATGTCGACCATGGCAAGACTTCTTTGATCCGCGCGTTGACCGGGGTGGATACCGACCGCCTGCCGGAGGAGCGGGCGCGCGGCATGACGATCGATCTCGGCTTTGCGTATGCTGCGCGGCCGGACGGGCGTGTCGTGGG
>JANXSA010000069.1 GCA_025352915.1 Rhodospirillales bacterium
TCCGGACGTAAAAAAGGTCGGCCTCATCGCCCCGAACGACGCCACCGGCCAGGCCGCCGTGCCGCAGCTCACCGCGTACTACAAGGCTGCGGGCATCGACGTTTGGGCCGAATACTTCGACCGAGGCAGCAAGGAATTCACGCCGCTGCTGACACGGATGATGGCGCAGGGCGTCTCGCTGTTCGACCTGAACATCAACTCTCCCGGCGACGGCGGGCTCATGCTCAAGCAGGCGCGCCAGATCGGCTACAAGGGCGTGATCTGGCAGGCCGGCGGCCCGTCGGTCGACGAGATCATCGAGATCGCCGGTCCGCTGGCAGAAGGCTTCCTGTCGTACAACACGTTCGACTTCTCCCAGCCGCAGGCGCAGGACTTCGTGAAGGCGTACCGGGCCAAGTGGGGCGACGCCGTGATCAACGGGCAGACGCCCATCTGGTACAACGCGACGAAAAATCTGCTTGAGGCGATGCGTCGCGCCGGCACGACCGACGTGACCAAGGTGCGCGACGCGCTTGAGAAGCTCGAAGGCTACGACGCCGGCCTCTTCGGCCCGGCACAGTGGGGCGGCATGGCCGACTATGGCGTGGCACACCAGCTGCTGCTGAAGTTCTGGATCACGGAAGTCAAGAACGGCAAGGGTGTGACCCGTGCTGCCCTGAGTCCCGAAAAGCGCTAAGCGGGGCCGGACATGTTTACCCCAGTCATCCTCGGCCAGGTGTTCGTCAACGGACTGAGCCTGAGCGCCATCTACGTCCTGGTTGCGCTGGGGTTCACGCTCCTCTTTGGCATCATGCGCGTGGTCAACTTCGCGCATGGCGCTTTCGCCATGCTTGGCGGCTACGCGCTGTACGCCCTCTACGCAACCTACAAGCTGCCGTACCCCGTGGCCGTGCTCGGCTCCGCGCTGGGCGTGGCCGCCGTCTCGTTGCTGCTGGAGATGCTGGTCTTCCGCTGGTTCTATCACAAGATGTTCCAGAGCATGATCGGCCTCATGGGCCTGAACATGGCGATCGTGTTCACGAGCGTGATGATCTGGGACGTCAACGAGCGTTCCATCCCGGCAGCGGCCTCCGGCGTGCTGGAATTCGCCGGCGTCACCATCCCCGCCGACCGCGTGGTCGTGATGGCCGTGGCGCTGGTCGTGCTTACCGCGTTCTGGCTCTTCGTCACGCACACGCGTCATGGCTTGGCCATGCGTGCCGCCGCGCAGGACGTGGAAACGGCGGCGAGCCAGGGCGTCAACACCGGCTTCATCTACAAGCTCGCCTTCTTCATCGCCATCTTCATGACGGCGCTGGCCGGCGGGCTCTACGCCCAGATCTACGCGCTGTCCCCATTTATGGGCGAGCGTCCGCTGATGGTGGCCTTCATCGTGGTGATCCTGGGCGGCATGGGCTCGATCCCGGGCGCCGCGCTGGGCGGCGTGCTGCTCGGATTCGGCGAAAGCTTCCTGTCCACCTTTTACGGCGCCTCGGTGTCGACTTTCGTCACGTTCGGCGTCGTCATTGCGCTGCTGATCTATCGGCCATGGGGCCTGATGGGCCGCCCGGAATAAGCATGTCCAGCACCCTCCTCCTCAATGCCCCGCCCCCTGCGATCGCGCAACGCCGACCGCGCAGCGCTGCCATCGCGGTCGCCATCGTCCTGCTGGCCCTCGCGCTGTGGCCACTGGTTTTCAAGAGCGCCTTCACGCTGACCGCGGCGACCCTCGTCCTGCTCTCGGCCATCGGCGCGGCCAGCCTGAACCTGGTCATCCGCACCGGCCACATCTCGCTGGCGCATGCCGGCTTCATGGGCGTGGCCGCGTATACCTGCGTGCTGGCCGAGATGCGCCTGGGCTGGTCCTTCCTGCCGGCCATGCTGCTCGGCTGCGGTGCCTCGGCGCTGCTTGCGGCGGTCATCGGCCCGGTCGTGCTGCGCCTGACCGGCAAGTACTTCGTGCTGGTCACGTTCCTGCTCGGCGAGATCATCCGGCTGATCTTCGTGGAGTGGACCAGCCTCACTGGTGGGTCCAACGGCATTCAGGGCCTGCCCAGCATCCACCCGCTCTTCGATTCGCCGATGGGCTTTTACTACCTCGTGCTCGTCGCGTCGGTGATCTGCGTAGGGCTGTGCTGGCGGCTGCTGGGTAGCGAGATCGGCCGCGCCATCGACTCGGTGCGAGAGGCCGAACGCGTCGCCGAATGCTCCGGCGTACCGGTGATCCGCCTGAAGATCGTGGTCTTTATCATCGCGTGCGCGCTCGTCGGCGTGCAAGGCGCGCTGCAGGCGCACTTCCTGAAGTTCATCGATCCCTCCGCCTTTAACAGCGAAG
>JANXSA010000075.1 GCA_025352915.1 Rhodospirillales bacterium
CGCTTGGTGCGGGACGTGAGGTGGTGGTTTCGCGTGGCGAGTTGATCGAGATCGGCGGGGCGTTTCGCATGCCCGATATCATGGCCCGGGCCGGGGTGGTGCTGCGCGAGATCGGCACCACCAACCGCACCCATGCAAGCGACTACGAAGCGGCGATCGGGGCGCAGACGGCGTTGCTGATGAAGGTGCATACGTCGAACTATCTGATCCAAGGCTTTACCCACGAGGTCTCGACCCGGGAGGTGGCGACGATCGGGCGGGCGCATGGCGTGGCGGTAATCGATGATCTCGGGTCCGGCACGCTGGTCGATTTGTCCAAGTACGGGCTGCGACGCGAACGCACGGTGCGCGATGCCCTGGGCGATGGGGCCGATCTCGTGGCGTTTTCCGGCGACAAGCTGTTGGGCGGGCCGCAGGCCGGGTTCATCGTTGGGCGGGCCGATCTGGTGCACGCCTGTGCGAAGAACCCGATCAAGCGGGCGATGCGGTTGGACAAGATCCGGCTGGCGGCGATGGAGGCGACGTTGCGGCTGTATCGTGATCCCGACCGGCTGCGCGAAACCTTGCCGACGCTGCGGCTGTTGACCCGGAGCCGGGATGAGCTGCGGGCGTTGGCCGCGCGCATCCTACCGGTGCTGGCCGGCCGGCTCAAGGCGAATTGGCAAGTGACGGTGGTGGAGTGCGCCAGCCAGATTGGCTCTGGCGCCTTGCCGTTGGAGAGTATTCCCAGTGTTGGCCTGGCGCTTTGTCCGGTTGATGGGTCGGGCGGGGCGGTCGCGGGGTTGTTGGCGGCGTTGCGTGGTTTGCCTGTGCCGGTGATCGGGCGGATCGAGCGGGGGGCGGTGGTGCTGGATTTGCGGTGCTTGGAGGATGAGGCGGGGTTTTTGGCGCAGCTAGGCGGGGGCGAAAGCGCCGTCTTCGCCCAGTAGTTTCAGCGTGCCGCTGCGGATGTCGAAATGGGCACCGTGCAACTGGAGCGAGCCGTCGGCCAGGCGTTCGGCGACCCAGGGATATTCCCGCAGATTTTCCAGCGACAAGACGATGGCGGCGTGTTCGCAGGCCAGTTGCGGATCGGTGGCATCGTCGCAGGCGAGCACACGGGATTTGGCGAGGGCGGCGATGTTGATCCAGGGTACCAGGAAGTCGGTGGCCTGGCCCGGTGCACCGTTCATCAGGGCGGCGATGCCCGCGCACATGGCGTGGCCGATAATGATGATGTCCGGCACGCGCAGCACCCGCACGGCGAACTCCAGCGCGGCACTGGTGCTGTGATGCGCGCCGTCGGGGGCATAGGGCGGCACCAGGTTGGCGACGTTGCGCAGCACCAGCAACTCACCGGGCCCGGCATCCAGGATCATGCCGGGATCGACCCGGCTGTCGACACAGCCAATCACCAGGGCACGCGGCGCCTGGCCCTGGTCGGCAAGCTGTTCGAAGAGCCGTCGGCGCTCGGGCCATGCGGTCGCGCGAAATCGCGCGTATCCGTCGATCAGTCGATCCATTCCGTCCGGGCCTTCGCAACGCCTGTCAGCCCAACCCTTTGCCGCCGCGCGCGCCGCAATGCAAGGGCGTGCCGACCGATCCGGCTGCGAACCTAGCTGCGCACCGCGTACTTCTCGCCGCGCACCACGGCGACATCGCTGGTCCAGGCAATCACCGCATAATGCGGGAACCAGTCGCGCGCCAGCATCTCCAGCAGCGACTCGGCCACCGCGGGGCTCACCAGCGTCTCGATGCGGATGTTCTCGCCGTCCAGAGTCGAGGCACGCATGTCGCGCGAGCCCACGCCGGTGGCATCGCTGAGCGTGTATCCCGTCGCACCGGCGGCGCGCACCGCCGCGCACAGCCGCTTGGCCAGCACGCTCTCGGCCACGATGGTCACCAGCTTGACCGTCACCGTCTGCATCAAGGTGCTCCTTGCAGCCAGGTTGCAATCACTTTGTACAACGGCAGGCCGAGGGTCAGGTTGAACGGGAAGGTGATCGCCAGCGAGGCGGTCAGGTAGTAGCCGGGATTGGCCTGTGGCAGGGCCAGGCGCACCGCCGCCGGTGCCGCGATGTAGCTGGCCGAGGCCGCCAGGGTGCCCAGGATCATCGCGCCGCCCACCGACAGGCCGATGCCGTGGCCCACCAGCACGCCGAGCACGCCGTGCAGCACCGGCATGACCACGGCAAACAGCACCAGAAACGGGCCAACGCGGCGGAAATCTGCCATGCGGGCCGCGGCCAGCATGCCGAGTTCCAACAGGAACAGGCACAGCACGCCCTGGAACAGATCAGAGAAGACCGGCTTGACCCGGGCATAGCCGGCCTCGCCGACAATCGCCCCGATCACCAGGCCGCCGGCCAGCAACAGCACGCTCTTGCCGGCGAGAATCTCGCGCACCGCCTCGGCCGGCGTTCCGCCCGCGCCGGAGGTGCCCCCCGCCGTTGCGAACGCGCCGCCCCGGCGCGCGAGGGCGAAGGCAACGATGATGCCCGGCACTTCCATGATCGCCAGCAGTGCCGGGGCGAATCCTTCGTACGGCGTGCGTGTGGCATCGAGATAGGCCAGGGCGGCGACGAAAGTGACGGCCGAGACAGAGCCGTAATGGGCCGCGATCGCCGCGGCGTCAGCCACCTTGAAGCCGCCGAAGCGGCGCAACAGGGCATAGCTCCACAGCGGGATGGCCATGCCCAGGCCCAGCCCGG
>JANXSA010000097.1 GCA_025352915.1 Rhodospirillales bacterium
CAACCGGGCCGAACTGGGCAAATCCGGTCATCATCGGCAGCGTGTTGTCGGGAAGCGGCATCTCCATCTCGCCCATGTCGGCCATACCGGCCGAGCCCATAGCCATGTAGTCGGGCACGAGGCGACGCATCTTCTTGGTGAAATCGCGTTTGTTGACCCCGATGTAGGTTTTCACGTCATGCCCCATCGCATTCATTGTGTGGTGCGATTTGTGGCAATGGATTGCCCAGTCGCCTGGTTCGTCGGCAACGAATTCATAGGCACGCATCCCGCCGACGGGAATGTCGATAGTCACTTCCGGCCAGCGAGCTTCCGGTCGAACCCATCCGCCATCAGTGCATGTCACCTCGAAGTGGTACCCGTGCATGTGTATCGGGTGGTTGGTCATCGTGAGGTTACCGACACGGACGCGCACACGATCACCCTTGCGGACCACCAGCGGGTCGATTCCTGGGAAGGCTCTGCTGTTCCACGTCCACAGGTTGAAGTCCAACATCGTGTTGACCTTTGGCACATAGGCGCCGGGTTGGATGTCGTAGGCGTTGAGCAGGAAAACGAAATCGCGATCGACGCGGTGTTCCGTCGGGTTACGCGGGTGCACCACAAAGAACCCCATCATGCCCATGGCCATCTGCACCATTTCATCGGCATGTGGATGGTACATGAAGGTCCCGCTCTTCTTGAGCTCGTACTCGTAGACGAACGTCTTTCCCGGTTTGATGTGGGGCTGCGTGAGACCACCAACACCGTCCATGCCGCAAGGCAAAAGCTGACCATGCCAATGGATGGTCGTATGCTCGGGCAGGCGGTTGGTAACGAAGATGCGAACGCGGTCGCCTTCCACGGCCTCGATCGTCGGGCCCGGGCTCTGACCATTGTAGCCCCACAGATGCGCCACCATTCCTGGAGCAATCTCGCGGACAACCGGCTCGGCGACGAGATGAAACTCCTTCCAGCCGTCCTTCATACGCCACGGCAATGTCCACCCGTTGAGCGTGACCACCGGCTGGTAGTCCGGGCCCGTCGTGGGTTGCAGCGGCGGACGCATCTTCGCGTCAGCAACTGTCGCCGCCTCGGGGATCGATTGCGCCTGAACGCGTCCACTGACCGCCGCTGCGCCCAGCAAGGCAAGGCCGGATGAGGATATGAGGTTGCGACGGGGAAGGATCATCGTGGTCTCCTGAATCTAGTGGCCTGGAGCGCCGGCAGGGCCGGCCGGCGTAGCCTCGGGCGCCTCGCCCGGCGAGCCGGAACCCCCACCAATGACGGCAGCGCGCAGTTCAATTTCCGACTGGAAGAAATTTTTGCGCGCCGCAATTGCGGCGATGTTTACGAACACCCGTTCTCGCGCTTCGGTCAGTAAGTCGAAGACGTCAATCAGCATCCCATTATATTGCAGCAAGGTCTCTTGGGCGACGATCCGACGCAACGGCAGAACACGATTCTGGTACTGCGCCGCAATCTCGTGTGCAGCAAGAAGGTTCTGGTATTCAGACCGAGCCTCGGAGCGCGCATTGACCGCTTGGCCGGCGAGCCGATTAACGGCGCGCATGTAGGTTTCGAGCTCTCTCCGGGTCTTGACTTCGCCACCGTCAAAGATCGGAAATTCGATCTCTAATTCAAGTCCACCGCGATTTGTGCTACCATCACTGCCACGCTCATTCTTGCCGATCCCGGCCAGCTCTATCAATGACACGAACCGGGTCGTCTCGGACAACTTTAGCGACCGGGCGGCGATGGCGAGGTCTTGGCGCGCTATCTTCAGGTCCATACGGTTCTCCAATGCCTCCAATTCGACATTGATGGTCCGGTCTACTGTTCGTGGCAGGGCAGGCAGACGCGACGGAATTCGAACCTCCTGGGTTTCACCCCAGAGGCCCATTACGCGAGCCAATGCATCCTTTGCCTGCCGTGCCCTAAGCCGCGCGTGACCGAGTTGCACACTGATCTCGGCGTACGCCGCTCCTGCACGGGCCTGCTCCAATTTGGTCGCCGCACCAGTTTCTCCGAGCTTGCGCATCAGATCAGCGGTCGCGTCAGCCGCCGCGCGCGCCTGCTCCAGATACCCAACTGTCTCTTGTGCCGCCACCGCAGCCAGCCATGCCCGGCGGGTATCGAGCGCGATTCGATAGGTCGCCGCGATGGCGGCTTTCTGGGCCTGGTCAAAACGCAGAGTGGCGATCTCCTTGCGTGCCGGCAGTGTTGTCAGAGCAAGAATATTGCCGATCAGGCGAAACTCCCACTCGACAAAGGACGGGCCGCTGATGCGAGACAGGCTCAGCTTCGGGTTCGGCGGCAATCCGGCT
>JANXSA010000354.1 GCA_025352915.1 Rhodospirillales bacterium
GCCGCGCCACCGCCCAGCCAATCCCGTCCGCCCCGCCCGTCACCAGAACAACCGGCTTCTCGCTCATGCCTCAAACCCCGCCCGCGGCGCCATGCCCATGGTAATCTGCGCCATCCCGCCATCGACAATCAGATCCTGCCCGGTGACATACCCCGCCCGCGGCGAAGCCAAAAACAGCACGGCGTCAGCAATATCCACCGGCACCCCATAACGCTTCGCCGGCACCAAATTAGCCCGCGCCGCCGCCCCGCCCGCCTGATAAAACGCCTCCGACATCGGCGTGCGCACCATCCCCGGGCTCACGCAATTACTCCGAACCCCCAGCGGCCCCCACTCCACCGCCAACGGCCGCGACAGCATCGCCACCCCCGCCTTCCCCGCGCTATACGCGCCGGACTGCCCCTGCGGAAACGACGCCGCGATCGACGCAATATGAACAATCGCCCCCGATTTTCGCGCCCGCATCGCCGCCCCAAACTCCTGCGCGCACAGCAAATACCCCGTCAGATTCACCGCCAACAGCCCGTTCCATTCCTCCAGCGACACCGTCGCCAACGGCCCCGGCCGCAACAATCCGGCATTGTTGACCAGCACATCCGCCTCCCCCAGCGCCGCCCTTACCGCCGCCCCCGCCGCGGCAATATGCGCCGGCACTGAAACATCGCACCCAACCCCAATCGCCCCGCCGCCAATACTCCCGGCCGCCTCCGCCGCCCCCGCGCCATCCCGGTCCAACAGCGCCACCAGCGCCCCCTGCGCCACCAACGCCGCCCCGATCGCCCGGCCCAACCCGCCAGCCCCCCCGGTCACCACGCAAACCTTGCCATCCAGCCCCAGCCAACGATCCGCCATCGCACCCTCCCGCGCATTGCCGCAACCGTGGCAGCGCCGGCCCGGCGAGGCAACAAGACGCTTCCACCCGGCCGCACGCCTAACCCGAGAGCGCCGCAGCAAAAAAGAAACAGGCATTCACAAACAGGCAGAGCGGCAGAGAGAAACGAAGCAAGGCGCAACTTCTCTCTGCCTCTCTGCCTCTTTGTGAAAATTCTTGCTTGCTGACCCGGCCTGGACGGGCATGATCGACGCTCGACCCAAGGAAGCGATCATGACTGCCCATATTCCCCCCGGCCGCAACGACACCTTGACCACCGAGCACGTCATCACCCGCGACGGCATCCGCCTCGCCACCGACATCCGCCTGCCCGGCGGCCCTGGCCCCTTCCCCGTCATTCTCCAGCGCACCCCCTACGGCCGCCACCTCCCCGGCGGCCGCGAAAACACCGAAGCTGACCCCACCATCGCCACCCCCGACGACCTCGCCGCCTTCTTCACCGCAAACGGCTACGCCATGGTCATCCAAGACACCCGCGGCCGCTTCGACAGCGACGGCGCCTTCGTCAAATACCTCACCGACGGCAACGACGGCGAAGACACCATGACCTGGCTGCGCGCCCAACCCTGGTGCAACGGCCAAATCGTCACCACCGGCCTCTCCTACGGCGCCCACACCCAAGCCGCCCTAGGCTGCCTCAACCCCCCAGGCCTCCTCGCCCAAGTCCTCGACTGCGGCGGCTTCCTCGACGCCTGGCACCACGGCGTCCGCCAAAACGGCGCCTTCGAACTCCGCCAAGCCACCTGGGCCACCAAACAAGCCCTCCTCTCCCCCGAAGCCCAATCCAACCCCATCCTCAAAGCCGCCCTCGAAGCCGAAAACATCCACGACTGGTTCACCCTACTCAGCCGCGGCATCCAATGGAAACCCGGCCACTCCCCCCTGCGCCACCACCCGGACTACGAAGCCTACCTCTTCGACCAATGGCGCCACGGCCCCCGCGACGCCTTCTGGACCCAACTCGGCATCAGCACCCAAACCTGGCACGCCACCTACAGCCCAGCCACCATCGCCCACCTCTCCGCCTGGTTCGACCCCTACACCCTAGGCGCCATCGGCAACTTCCAAGGCCTCAAACACCGAGGCCCCCAACACCTCATCCTCGGCCCCTGGACCCACGGCGAACGCAGCCGCACCTATTCCGGCGACGTCGATTTCGGCCCCAACGCCCCGATCGACTCCTGGGCCGGCGACTGGCGCCAATACCGCCTCCGCCTCTTCAACCACGCCACAAAAAACACCCCCAACCCCGAACCCCCAATCCGCCTCTTCGTCATGGGCGGCGGCACCGGCCGCCGCAACACCCAAGGCCGCCTCGACCACGGCGGCCACTGGCTCTCCGCCGCCGGCTGGCCCCTCCCCGGAACCCAATTCACCCCCTACCACCTCCACAACGACGGCACCCTCCAACCCACCCTCCAACCCGCCAACGCCACCCCCCTCACCTACGATTTCGACCCCTCAAACCCCGTCCCCACCATCGGCGGCAACCACTCCTCGCTGGACCCCATCGCCCACCCCGGCAGCTGGGACCAAACCGCCGCCCAACCCTTCTTCGGTTGCACCCCGCCATACCTCCCCCTCGCCGCCCGCCCCGATATCCTGGTCTTCCAAACCGAACCCCTGGCCACCGAAACCACCATCGCCGGCCCCATCGAGCTCGACCTCCACGTCGCCACCAACGCCCCCGACACCGACTTCACCGCCAAACTCATCGACGTCCACCCGGCCTCGGAAGACTACCCCCACGGCTACGCCATGCTCCTCGCCGACTCCATCGTCCGCCTGCGCTACATCGAAGACCCCGCGACCCCCCGCTTCCGCCAGCCCGGCGAAATCGTCCACATCCGCCTCACCATCTTCGCCACCGCCAACCTCTTCCGGCCGGGCCACCGCATCCGCCTGGATATCTCCTCCTCCAATTTCCCCCGCTTCGACGTCAACCCAAACACCGGCGAACCCGAAGGTGCGGCCACCACAAGACGCATCGCCCAGAACACCGTCTTCACCGACGCCGCCCGCCCCAGCCGGATCATCCTGCCAATTCAACCCTAGAAAGCATGTTCTTTTTTGAAAAAAAG
>JANXSA010000146.1 GCA_025352915.1 Rhodospirillales bacterium
GGTCCGCACCGCCGTCGCCACCGCCGACGCGGAAGGCACACCCATCGCGATGGTGGTGATCGACACCGTCGCCCGCGCCATCCCCGGCGCCGACGAGAACAGCGCGCAGGACATGGGACGGTTCGTCGCCGCCATCGAGCACATCAAGTCCCACGTTGCCTGCCACGTGCACGGCGTGCACCACAGCGGCAAGGACCCCGATCGCGGCGCCCGTGGCTCGTCGGCCCTGCTCGGCGCCGTTGACACCATGATCCGCGTCACCCGCGAGGAGGACCAGGTCACCGTCGCCGTCGAGAAGCAGAAGGACGACGACGAGGCAAAACCCTTCCACTTGCAGATCGAGCGGGTCGATCTCTCCCACGGGCTGACTGTGGAGAAGTCGCTGGTGTTGGTGCCGAGGGACAATGCCTCTTCACCGTCTCTCGCGATCAAGCCTCCACCGGGCCCGAAGGAGCCGTCGCAGAGCCAAGAGGGCCTCCTGCTCGAGGTCGCCGGCATGGTCCGACCCGGTGGACGGATGTTCCTCGCGCGCCTTGTGGAGGCACTCGGCGGACCGCGGGGTCGGACCTACAACCGCGTCAGCTCAGCCATCCCGCTGGCGCCGGACGGCGTCGAAATCGATTGGCACGGCACCCCGGTGCGCCTCTGGCGCACACGCACCGGCCTCGCCGTCAACAGCCCCGTGGAGGTCGTCTGTGCCGAAGTATGAGCCATCCCACCAGGTCGTGAGATGTCGGCGTCCGACGTGTCCCGAGCCCTTGCTCGGGACACGGGGACACCAATCAATTCAACGTTTTATCGGTGTCCCGTTGTGTCCTTCGATCGTTTCCGCGTGGGACATAGATATTTACTCGTGTCCCCGTGTCCCCCCCTACGGGGGCAGGTCCCTGGGGGGGACACGCCCCTACGGGGGCCCCGTGCACCACGCGGAGGGCGCACGATGACCGGTGCCACGATGGCGTTTTCGCGGCGCGTTCCGACCTACGTCGACAACACAACGGCGGTGATCGAGCACGACCGCATCACCGCGGCGGTGCTGTCGGTGGACGAGGTGGCGCGCGAGATGGAGCGCCGCTGGGGGGTGGGACGGCTGGTGCGGCTGGTCGGCCCGGCGACGCTGGTGCGCTTCCGTCAGGGGCATGCGCTGTGGACCCAGGCCTACAGCCACGACCGCAATGCCGCCGAGACCGAGCGCACCAGCGCCATGATGATCCGCGCATGGAAGGCGCTCGACGCCGAGGCAACGGCGGCGGGCCATGCGCCCCTGGCGCCGACGGTGTGGGAAGGCCGCACCGAGGACGGGCGGGTTCTGGTGATCACCCGCACCAGCGAGGAGGCGATGGCGATGGCGTCCGCGCCCGATGACCGCGCCCGCACGGTGTGGACCGTCGATGAGTTGGCGCGCTGCGTGGCGATGTTCGAGCAGATCAACGAGGTCAAGCGCTGCTTCCCCGGCGCCACGGTCACCGCCGTCTCGCCGCGCCACGTGGGCTTCGCCGCCGACTGGGCCACCAGCGATCCCCTGCTCGACACGCTGCACCCTGACCCGCTGGCAGCGGGAGCAGTGCCGTGAGGCTCAGCCCTCCCGCGACCGGTCCGCCGATCGCATTCAGATCCCGCCCAGGCGGACGACGACGGCGAGCTCCGCCAAGACCTGCGCCGTCGTCGCCCTGACCACGCTGTTCCCCCTCTCAGGAGATCACCATGGCTCTCGCAACTCTGATCGCGCCCGACGCGCATGCAAGCCCCGCGCTTGTCCTGCCCACGTCACCCCCCGTCATGGTCGGCACGCCCGCCGTGCTCGCCCTCGACCTCGGCACCGCCACCGGCTGGGCACTGCGCACCCGCGATGACCACATCACCTCCGGCACCCTGGAGTTCCGCAACGACCGCTGGCAGGGCGGAGGCATGCGCTTCCTGCGCTTCCGCCAGTGGCTCACCGAGACCAAGCATGCCGCCAGTGGCATCGACCGCATCGTCTACGAGCAGGTGCGGCGCCATATCGGCACCGACAGCGCACACGCGTACGGCGGCTGGCTCGCCATCCTCACCGCCTGGTGCGAGCACCACGACATCGCCTACGAGGGCGTCCCGGTCGGCACCATCAAGCGCTTCGCCACCGGCCGCGGCAACGCCGACAAGGCCGCGGTCATCGCCGCGATGCAGGCCCGTGGCTTCCGACCGGCCGACGACAACGAGGCCGACGCCCTGGCCCTGCTGCTCTGGGCCACCACCAGCACGGGCGGGCGGGCATGAGCCTCCACGGCGCACCACAGCCGCCACGGTCATGTCTGGACCGGGCACGCAGCCCCACCACTCTCGGCGAACTGGACACCATGCGCGCCCGTGCCTGGCAGGAGCACGGCGTGGCCGTGCTGCCTGTCACCGACATCACTGACCCCTGGCTGCGCCAGGCCATCACCAACGAGGCTACACGGCGCTGGGGACGGCGCCAGGGAGGCATGCACCATGGCCGATAACCGCAAGACCAGGCGCGTCACAAAGCCTGCTGAGGACCTCGCCAAGCCCTCACGCTGGCGGCTGCAGCACGACCCCGTCACCGCGCCGCTTCGCGGCACTGATCCGGAGACGGGTCAGCCAGTGACCCACCGCCGCATCATCGACACGCTGGGCCAGATGCTGGCCAACGGCAGCATTACCCCGGCAATGCACGAAGCCGGATGCATGTTCCGCACCCAGTTCCGCGCCGCCATGCTGGACGGCATGCGCGTCTCGGCGCTGGTCCGTGTCAGCGGCGGTGGTGACGACGGCCCAACCGAACGGCAGGCAGCGGCCCGACGTCGCGTGGCCGATGCCCTGTCGCTGTTCGGCGGCACCGACAGCGCCTGCGGCAGCTGCCTGTGGCACGTGGTCGGGATGGAGTGCTCGGTGCGGGAGTGGGCTGGTCGCCAGGGCTGGGGCGGGCGATCGATCAACCACGTGCAGGGCCAGGGCATCCTGGTGGCGGCACTGAGCGTGCTGGCCGTGCACTACGGGTTGGTGCCGCGGTCGATGGTGGCGTGAAGGCTGGCTGCGGCGCCTCGGCTCCGTGGTGGGTCGGGGTGC
>JANXSA010000189.1 GCA_025352915.1 Rhodospirillales bacterium
GCACGCCGAGCCAGCCACGACGGGCGCGGCCGAAATCGCGCAGCTGGGCGACGACGTTCTTGGCCAGGTTGGCGGGGATCGAGAACCCGACACCGACCGAGCCACCGGTCGGCGAGTAGATCGCGGTGTTGATGCCAACGACCTCGCCGGCCATGTTGAACAGCGGTCCGCCCGAGTTGCCCTTGTTGATCGCGGCATCGGTCTGGATGAAGCTGTCGTACGGCCCCTGCTGGATATCGCGCCCTCGCGCCGAGACGATGCCGGCGGTCACGGTGCCGCCGAGGCCGAACGGATTGCCAATGGCGAGCACCCAGTCGCCGACCCGGGCGCCATCGGAATCACCGAACGGTACTGACGGCAGCGGCTTGTCGGCCACCACCTTCAGAATCGCGATATCGGTGCGCTCATCCTTGCCGACCAGAGTCGCCTTCAACATCACGCCATCATGCAGCGTCACGGTGATCTCGTCGGCGCCGTCGATCACGTGGTTGTTGGTGACCACGATACCACTGGGATCGATGATGAAACCCGACCCCAGGCTTTGCGACCGCCGGGTTGGCACATTGCGCTCGCCACGCGGCGGCGGGTTCGCACCGGGCGGCCCGCCCGGCGGCCGGTTGCGCTCCATGAAGTCGCGAAAGAAGCGCTCGAAGGGTGAGCCCGGCGGAAACTGCGGCATGTCAGGGCTGCCGCGGTCAGGGCGGGCAGCGACCGACTGGCTGGTGGAGATGTTGACCACCGCCGGCAGCAACTTGGCGGCGAGATCGGCGAAACTTTCCGGCGCCGACCGAGCCTGGGCGACAGCGGTGAACACCGGCAGGACCGGCACCGCAAAGGTCAGTGCCAGGGCGGCAATCCCGGCCCGCACGAATGTGCCGCCACGATGCGGGCGGGTTGAGGGGAGAACGTCGGATGGCTGCATGAACGGAAACCCCATGAGTGACCCGATCAATGTGGGCGGCGGCCCGCGGTGTCGCAAGCCATCCGCCATGGAAGTGGCAAAGGCTTCATCCGGTGGTCAGGCACTCGAGAGCCGGGGCGCGCAGATTCGTGCCCCGGCCTTGATGGCGAATGCCCGCGTTAGCGGCTCGCAGGCGCCGCGGCGGCGCTGCCCGCCGGTGTTGGCGGATCACGCAGCAGCTTGAGGAACCCGTCGCCGGACGTCATCACCAGCCGCGATCCGCCGCTGGCGAAAGACTCGCGGTAAGCCTGGAGCGTCCGCCACACCTGGAAAAAATGCGGGTCGCGGTTGAAGGCATCGGCGTAGATGGCAATCGCCTGGCCTTCGCCCTCGCCGCGTATCCTGTCCGCGGATCCGCGCGCGGTGGCCAGCACCACCGTGCGTTCACGATCGGCTTCGGCGCGAATGCGGGCTGCGGCTTCGGCGCCTTCGGCACGTGCCTGCGCGGCAACACGCTGCCGCTCGGACTGCATGCGCTGCAGGATCGCCTGGGTGTTGCCCGGCGGCAGATCAGCGCGACGGATGCGCACATCGTCAACCGCCACGCCGAAATTCCCCATCTCGGCGTTCACCTGGTCGCGGATGCGCTGCATGATGCGGCCGCGCTCCGACGACAACACGTTCAGCAGTTGCTCGTTGCCCAGCACGCGGCGCAGCGCGGAGGAAACCACCGAGTTCAGGCGGACGCGGATGCCGGCTTCGGTCGGCCCGACCGCCTGGAAATAGCGTAGCGGGTCGGTGATGCGATAGCGGGTGAAGCTGTCGACGATCACCCGGCGCTGGTCGCCCAGGATCACCTCCTCGGACGGGTGGTCATAGTCGAGAAGACGGCGATCGAAGCTGATGACGGTCTGGATGAACGGCACCTTCACCTGCAGCCCGGGCGTGTTGACCACGCGCACGGGGTTGCCGAACTGGGTGATCAGCACCTGCTCGGTCTGCTCGACGATGAACAGCGATGAGGCGGCGACGAAGCCGGCCACCAAAACGACGGCCAAGCCGGAGAATGCGAGGCGGTTCATCGTGTGGCCCCCCGCGCCGGGGCACCAGGTGCGACCGCGGATCCTGGATTCTGCGATGCCCCGGGTGTGCGGCCGACATCGCCGAGCGGCAGGAACGGCACCACGCCTTGCAGGCGGTCATCCACGATGATCGACGGTGTGGTGCTCAGGATGGTTTGCATGGTTTCCAGATACAGGCGCTGCATGGTTACGTCCTTTGCCGCCTCATAGGCCCGCAACACCGACAGGAAGCGTTGCGCCTGGCCGGTCGACTCGGTGACCGAGACCTGGCGCGCACCCTCGGCTTCGGCCACCAGCCGGGCAGCATCGCCGCGAGCGCGTGGCACGATGTCGTTCTGATAGGCGTCGGCCTCGTTGCGTGCCCGATCGGCATCGGTGCTGGCGCGCTGCACGTCGCGGAAACTCTCGATCACCGCTTCCGGGGGATCGACCTTCTGCAATTGCACCTGGGTGATCTCGACGCCGGATTTGTAGACGTCCAGGATCGCCTGCACCCCGGAGCGCACTTCGGTTTCAATGCGCGCCCGCGCATCGGTCAGCGCCGGCTGGATCGGCGTACTGCCGATGACCTCGCGCATGACACTTTCGGCGGCGGCCTTGATGGTGATTTCCGGCGAGCGGCTGTTGAACAGGAAATCGCCAGCATTGCGGATGCGCCAGAACACCGCGAAATTGATGTCGATGATGTTCTCGTCGCCGGTGAGCATCAGGCTCTCCTCCGGCAGGTCGCGCGCCGCGCCGCCACCGCGCAAGGCGCGGATATCGATCGGCCGGGCTTCGCTGTTGGGCGAGGTGAAGCCGACCTCGATCCGATTGATGCGGGTAACGGCTGGACGAAGCACGCGCTCGACCGGCCAGGGCACGTGATAGTTCAGACCCGGCAGCGCACTGCGGTTGACCGCGCCGAAGCGCAGCACCACGCCCTGCTCATCGGGCTGCACCCGGTAGAAGCCGCTTCCAAGCCAGACGATTCCACCAAGCGCCACCGCAACGGCCAAACCGCGGCCGCCGCCCAGTATCGAAGGCATGCGCGCGCCGCCGCTGCCGCCCGGCATGGCGCCACGGAACATCGATTGGACCTTGGCGATCAATTCGTCTAGGTCAGGCGGT
>JANXSA010000288.1 GCA_025352915.1 Rhodospirillales bacterium
CTTCGCTCAGGACTAAAGGTTTTTTGGTTCTTTTTTTCAAAAAAGAACGCGCTTGCTTACTGCCTGATGGCTTTGGCGATGAAGAATCCGTCCATGCCCTGGGCGGGCGTTGTGCGCAGCCAGCCCTCCGGGTCGGAGGTCAGGGGGAGGGTCGCCAGGGCGGCGGCGAACTGGGCCGGGCCTTCCTCGGGTTGCAGGGAACAGACGGCGTAGACCAGGCGGCCGCCGGGTTTGAGCATGGCGCTGGCGGCGGCGAGGAGGCGGGATTGCTGTTCGGCCATGGCGATAACGTCGCGCGGGCGGCGGAGATGGGCGACTTCGGGGTGGCGGCGGATGGTGCCGGTGGCGGTGCACGGCGCGTCGAGGAGGACGGCGTCGAGCGGGGAGTCTGGCTGCCAGGTGGTGGCGTCGCCTTGGATGATGGTGGCGGACAGGTTCAGGCGGGCGAGGTTTTCGCGCAGGCGGACGAGGCGGGCGGGGCTTTGCTCGACGGCGAAGACTTCGGCACCGGCTGCGGATAGCTGGGCGGTTTTGCCGCCGGGGGCGGCGCAGAGATCGGCGATGCGCTCGCCTGGTTGGGGGGCGAGGAGAAGGGCGGGCAGCGCGGCGGCGGCGTCCTGGACCCAGAAATTGCCCTCGGCGAAGCCCGGCAGGTCGGCGACGCGGGTGCCGGGGGGGTAGCGCCAGGAGCCGGTGGGCAGGGGCTCGCCGCCGGGGGGCGCCTCAGCGCCGGGCTTCAGGGTGAGGTCGAGCGGGGCTTCAAGCTGGTGGGCGGTGGCGATGGCGCGGGCTTCGCGGCCCCAACTGGCCCAGAGCCAGGGGGGGGTGTCCAGGCGCGGGGAGTCGAGGCCTTCGAGGGCGGCGGGGGTGAGTTTTCGCAGCACGGCGTTGATCAGGCCGGTGAAGGGGGCGAGGCCGCGGGCGCGGGCCAGGTCAACGGCGGTGGCGACGGCGGCGTGCGGCGGCGTGTCGAGCAGCAGCAGGGCGGCGGCGCCGATGCGCAGGATATGGCGCACCGGGTCGGGCGGGGCCTTGCGCAGGAAGGGTTCGAGGGCGGCGTCCAGGGTGCCGGCGCGGCGCAGGACGCTGGCTGCCAGGCGGTGGGCGGCGGCCTTGTCGCGCGGGTCGATGGCGGGGAGGGCGGCGAGCGCCTCGTCCAGGGTGCGGCGTTTGTCGAGGACCGCGGAGAGCAGGTCGAAGGCGGCTAGGCGGGTGGGGTCGGTCATAGGGTAAGCGCAGGAAAGGGAAGACTTCTTTCTGTGGACAAAAAGAAGCAAAAAAACTTTATCCGACTAGCAAGAAAGAAGCGTGGGTCCTGCGCTGCGCTCAGGATGACGACGTGATTCAATGGATGAAGTTTTTTTACTTCTTTTTGTTCACAAAAAGAAGATTCTTTTTTTGACCTAAACATTGAATCTAAACAACATCACATCGCCGTCCCTGACCACGTATTCCTTGCCTTCGACGTGCATTTTGCCGGTGGCTTTGGCGCCGATTTCGCCTTTGCAGGTGATGTAGTCATCGTAGGCGATGGTTTCAGCCGCGATGAAGCCGCGTTCGAAGTCGCCGTGGATGACGCCGGCGGCGGCGGGGGCTTTGGTGCCGGCGGTGATGGTCCAGGCGCGGGCTTCTTTGGGGCCGCAGGTGAAGTAGGTGATGAGGCCGAGCAGAGCGTAGCCTTCGCGGATTATGCGGTCGAGGCCGCTGTCGTGCAGGCCGAGGCCTTCGAGGAATTCGGCGCGGTCGGTTTCGGCGAGTTGGGCGACTTCGGCTTCGATGGCGGCGGAGACGATGACGTAGCGGGCGCCTTCGGCGCGGGCGCGTTCGGCGACGCGGGTCGAATGGGCGTTGCCGGTGGCGGCTTCAGATTCGGCGACGTTACAGACATAGAGCACGGGTTTGGCGGTCAAGAGCTGGAGGCGGCGGACGGCTTCTTCTTCGCCGGGGGGGATGGCGGTGCGGGCCATGCGGCCTTCGGTCAGGGCGGCGACCAGGGGTTCCATCAGGGCGACCTGGGTAATGGCCTCCTTGTCGTTGCCGCGGGCTTTTTTCTGGGCGGCGATGAGGCGCTTTTCCAGGCTGTCGAGGTCGGCGAGCATGAGTTCGGTTTCGACGGTTTCGGCGTCACGGATCGGGTCGACCGAGCCTTCGACGTGGGTCACGTCGCCGTCCTCGAAGCAGCGCAGGACGTGGACGATGGCGTCGACCTCGCGGATGGTGGCGAGGAACTGGTTGCCGAGGCCCTCGCCTTTGCTGGCGCCGCGGACCAGGCCGGCGATGTCGACGAATTCCAGGCTGGTGGGGATGGTTTTCTGCGATTTTCCGATGGTGGTGAGCATGTCGAGGCGCGGGTCGGGAACGGCGACGCGGCCGACATTGGGCTCGATGGTGCAGAACGGGTAGTTGGCGGCCTGGGCTGCCACCGTGGCGGTGAGTGCGTTGAACAGGGTGGATTTTCCGACGTTCGGCAGGCCGACGATGCCGCAGTTGAAGCCCATCTTATCTCGTCTCCTGGGTCAGTAATGCGACCTTGGTCATGAAATCTTCCGGCTTGCCGGCCGCGAGCATCGGGGCGGCGTCGGCGACGGCGTCGAGCAGGTCGAGCAGCCAGGGTTGGTCGACCTTGGCGAAGTCGCCCAGGACGTGGCCGGTGACGCGGGCCTTGTCGCCGGGGTGGCCGATGCCGAGGCGGACGCGCCAGTATTCCGGGGTGCCGAGCTGGCGGTCCATGCTGCGCAGGCCGTTATGGCCGGCAGCGCCGCCGCCTTTTTTTACGCGGACCTTGCCGGGGGCGAGGTCGAGCTCGTCGTGGAAGGCGGTGATGTCGTCGGGCGGCAGCTTGAAGAAAGCGCTGGCGGCCTGGACGCTTTCGCCCGAGGCGTTCATGTAGGTCAGGGGTTTCAGCGCCAGTACTTTCGCACCGCCGATGGTGCCCTCGGCGACGACGCCCTTGAAGCGGTTGCGCCATGGGGTGAAACCGTGGCGGTGGGCGATGACATCGAGCGCCATGAAGCCGATGTTGTGGCGATGGCGCAGCATGGCGGGCTCGGGATTGCCCAGGCCGACCCAGAGTTTCACGAAGGGAGTCTTCTTTTTTGTGAACAAAAAAGAAGCAAAAAAAACTTTATCCGTTGGCTGTCACCGGCGCCGTGATTTTCATGCCTTGCGGGAAGCTTGAACATGGAGGTCACGATATCTCGGCCAGCAAACGGATAAAGTTTTTTTGCTTCTTTTTGTTCACAAAAAGAAGATTCTTACTTCTTCTTGGCGGCTGGCTTGGACGGCGCCTTGGACGGAGCCTTGGAGCCGCCAGCGGTGGGCGTACCTTCGGCCGCGACTTCGAGCGACTTGACCGGCGGCACGATGGTGGCGATGACGAAGTCGCGGTCGCCGATGGTCGGGCGGACGCCGCCGGTGCCGGTCAGGTTGGACCAGCGGACGGTTTCGTTGATGTCCATCGCGCCGAGGTCGGCATCGAAATGCGCCGGCACGTTATCGGGATCGACGAAGCATTCGACGGCGTGGCGCACCACGTTCAGCATGCCGCCGCGCTTGAGGCCCATCGAGGCCGACTCATTGTGGAACACCACGGAGATGGCGACGCGGACCATCTCGCCGGTGGCCAGGCGCTGAAAGTCGACATGCTCAGGCTTGTCGGTGACGGGATGGAGCTGGACGTCGCGGATCAGGGCGCGGGTGGTGGTTTCACCCACCTTCACCTCGAACAGGCGCGAACGCCAGCCGCCGCGATGCAGCTCGCGCCACACCACCTTGGGGTCCAGGGAAATCATGGTGGGTGCCTGTTTGGCACCATAGATCACGCCGGGCACTTTGCCCTCGCGCCGGGTCGCGCGTGCTGCCCCCTTACCTGCACGCTCGCGCGCCTCGGCCTCGATTGTCACGAAGTCGGCCATTGGTTCGCTCCAGATAAATGCGAAACGCCGGCCTCCAGGGGTGCCGGCGTCGTTATATGCCGATCATGGGACCGGTGGGCGGCGATGTAGCAACCCCTGGGCCGGTACGCAAATGCCTTGACCGGGGGCGAGGCATGCGTTCCCCATTGTTATATGGATTTCTTTGTATTTTTTGCCCTGGCCGCGTTGGTGGGATGGGTTTTGGGCGTTGCCGGGTTTTTCCAGGCACGGCGGGTGCGGCGCGACCTGATGGCATTGCGGCGGACGCTGGCGCAAGGCTTGCCGGTGACGGCGGAGATTGATCCGCTGCCGGCGGGCGAGGTGGCCGCGGGGGCGCGGCCTTCGCCGTTCGGGCCCAGGCCGGTCGCTGGGGGGGCGGAGGTGCGGGGGTCAGTGCCGCAGGCGGGTGCGGAGCCGCCGGTTGAACCGGTTTCCGAGCCGTTCATGGAGTCTATGAAGCCGCCGCCTTTGCCACCGCCGTTGCCGCCCGTGCCGCCGGCCAGACCAAAACTGGATATCGAGGCGCTGCTGACCATGCGCTGGGGCGTGTGGCTGGGGGCGGGGGCGCTGTTGCTGTCGGGCGTGTTCCTGGTGCGTTACGCCGCCGAGCAGGGCTGGCTGGGCGAGGAAGTGCGCAGCGTGCTGGCGATGCTGCTGGGCGGGGCGTTGCTGGGCGGGGCGGAATGGCTGCGGCGGCGGCCGGCGCCGGTGCTGGAAGGCACGCAGATGGCCGATCACGCACCGGCGGCGTTGGCGGCGGGCGGGGCGGCGGTGCTGTTCGCCGCGGCCTATGCGGTGGGGCCGCTGTATGGGCTGGTGCCGGGGCTGGTCGGGTTTGTGCTGATGGCGCTGGCCGCGCTGGTGGGGATTTTTGCGTCGTTGCGGTTCGGGCCGGTGGTGGGGCTGGTTGGCGTGGCGGCGGCGTTTGTCACGCCGGCGCTGGTGGAGACCCAGACGCCATTCGCGCCGGGGTTGTTCGGGTATTTGTTGTTGGTGACCGCGGCGGCGTGCGTGGTGGTGCGGATGAGCGCCTGGGCCTGGCTGGGGTGGATTGCCACGGTGGCCGGGGCGGGGTGGGTTGGGTTGTCGGCGACCGGGTCGCTCGGGACGGAGTATTGGGCGCCGGGGCTGTTCGTGCCGGCGGCGGCGGCGTTGCATCTGTTGCTGTTGCCGCGGGCGGCGCTGGAGCATGCGGTGGGGCGGCGGTTGTCGTTCGTGCCGTTCCTGGTGCTGGGGCTGGCCGGCGTGGTGCTGTCGGGCGAGGTGCCCGATTTCAGCGTGCGGCTGGGGGTGTTGCTGTTGGCGCCATTGGCGGTGCTGAAGGGCGCGCGTGAGCCGGTGCTGGACCGGTTGCCGTGGCTGGCGGCGTTGCTGTTTGTGTTGTTGCTGTTGTTCTGGGCGTTGCCGGGATGGCAGTCGACCGGGGAGTTCATCACCATCGAGGGGGCGGTGGCGGCGTTCCTGCCGGGGGCGTGGGCGCCCGAGGTGATCCAGCCGTTGCTGGTCACCGCGGCGGTGATGGCGGGGTTTTTTGCCGCGGCGGGGTTGGCGATGCAGCGCCTGGGGCCGAATCCGGTGCGTTGGGCCGGGCTGGCGGCGGCGGTGCCGGTGGTGACGCTGGGGGTGACGTATCTGCAAACCGCGCGGTTCCAGGCGGATACGTTGTGGGCGCTGGCGGCGGGGGTGTTGGCGGCCGGGTTGGTGGCCGCGGCGGGACAGGCGGTTCGGGCGGGCGGGCGGCAGCGGGCTTTCGTTCAGGTGGCGGGGGTTCATGCGGCCGGGGCGGTGGGGGCTTTGTGCATCGGGGCGGCGGTGGTTTTGCACGGGCATTGGATCACGTTGGCGGTGGCGTTGTTCCTGCCGCCGTTGGCGTGGATCGAGGCGCGGGCGGATTTGGCGCCGCTGCGGCGGGTGGCGTTGGCGGTGGCGGGGCTGGTCCTGGTGCGGCTGTTGTTGAATTGGTACGTGCTGGACTATCCGTTCGGGGCCACGCCGGTGGTGAATGGGTTGTGGCTGGCCTATGCGGTGCCCGCCGGGTGTTTCTGGCTGGCGGCGCGGATGTTCCTGCGGCGGGGCGATGACCTGACGGTGGCGGTGCTGGAGGCGGGGGCGGTGTTGTTCGCCGCGGTGTTCGTGGCGTTGCAGATCCGGCATTGGAGCGGGCATGGCCGGATGGCCGGCGATCCCAGCTTCCTGGAGGCCGGGTTGCATGTGTCGGCGATGGCGGTGCAGGCGGTGGCCGGGCTGTTCCTTTCGCGGCGGATGGGGCGGCGTGTGCTGGACTTCGCCTGGCGCATCCAGGGGGTGTTGGCGCTGGCGGGTGGGGTCTTGCTGTTGGTGGTCAATCCGGAGCTGTTCCCCTTCCGAGTGACGCATGTTGGGTTGGCTTTCGCCTATCTGGTGCCGGCGGTGTTGGCGGGCGTGGCGGCGATGCAGCGGGAGTTGCGGTCGGTGCTGAAGCTGCTGGGGCTGTATGCGCTGGTGGCGGGGTTCGTGTGGCTCAGCCTGGAGGTTCGGCTGTTGTTCCATCCCGGCGCGCGGCTGGGCGGGGCGAATGTGCTGGATGCCGAGATGTGGGCGTTCTCGGGCGTTTGGTTGGCGTATGGCGCGGCGTTGATGGCCGCCGGCATCTGGTTTGGGGCGCGTCGCGTGCGGTTGGCGGCGCTGGCGGTGATCGCGGTGGTGATCGGCAAGGTGTTCCTGTGGGACATGTCGGAGCTGGACGGGCTGTGGCGGGTGTTGTCGTTCCTTGGGTTGGGGTTGAGCCTGATTGGCTTGGGGGCGGTGTTCCGGCGGTTTGTGGTGATGGCTAAACCCGCGCCAGAAACGCCAGCAGCGCCGCCGTGACGGCTTGCGGCTGTTCCTGTTGGACCCAGTGGCCGGCGCCGTCGATCAGGATGGGGGCGGGCATGTCGGTGAAGGCGTGGCTGCGCATGCGGGCCAGGGCGCCGGGGGATTGCTCGATGCCCCAGTCCTGGCGGCCGGCGATGAAGAGGGCGGGGATGTCGATGGTGCGGCCGGCGTAGAGTTGCTGTTCCGCCGTGAAGCGGGGTTCGAAGCGACAGCGGTACCAGTTCAGCGCGCCCTGGAAGCCGCGGGCGAATTCGCTGGCGTAAATTGCGAGTTCGGGATCGGTGAGCCAGCGGTTGGCGGCGATTTCGGCGGGTGAGGGCATTTCGGCGGCGACGGTTTCGGCCATGTCCTGGGCGTGGTCCATGACGTAGTAGGTCGGCATCTTGGCCAGTTCTTCGGCGGTCCAGCCAGATAGCGGGAAAGGTTGGTTCCCCGGCCAGTCGGCGGATTTGTGGTGGTAGTAGGCGCGCAAGAAGGCGGGCAGGCCCTGGGGGGCGTTGAGCATGTCGGTGTTGGCCGGGCGGGTGGAATAGTAGCGCTGGTAGTGTTTTCGGGGCCGGGCCAGGGCGGCGAGGGCGGTGTCGATGTCGGGGGCTGGTTTGGCCGGCAGGGCGGGGGGGCCGGTGAAGGGGGCGC
>JANXSA010000290.1 GCA_025352915.1 Rhodospirillales bacterium
TGGCCGCCAGCCTCAACGATCGCCCGAGAAAAACCCTCGACTTCGCCACGCCGGGCGAGCAATTCAACAGCCTACTTGCTGCGATAGCCGCAGCAGGAAGCACGTCGCCCGGCGGTGTTCGCTCCCAAACTTGAATCCGCCCTTCTTTTTCTTCAGAAAAAGAAGACCTTACTTCCGCTTCGGCTGATGGAACTCATACGGAGGGAAATCCTTGGTGATATCCGATACCACCTCGATCAGCGCCGGCGCCCCCGACGCCAGCGCCTCACCCAGCGCCCGCTTCAACCCCGCCGCATCCTCCACCCGCCAAGCCCCCACGCCGAACGCCTTGGCATAGGCAACGAAATCCGGATTGGTCAGCACCGAGCCCGAATGCCGCCCGTCAAACAGCCGCTGCTGGTCGCGCAGCACATTGCCATAGCTGGCATTGTTCACCACCACGGTCACCAGGTTGATGCCAAACTGCACCGCGGTGGCCAAATCCGATCCCGCGAACAAAAACCCGCCATCGCCGGAAATCGACACCACCGGCTTGTCCGGATGCGCCACCTTCACCCCCAGCGCGGTCGGGAAGCCATACCCCAACGTACCGTTGAAACCCGAGGTAATCATCGTCCGCGGCTTGTAAACTTCCAGCCCATACCACGCGACATACGCCACCTGCGTCAGCTCGTCGACGATCAGCCCATCCTCGCCGACCGCCTCGCGGATCGCCTGCACCAGCGAATACTGCGGCTGGGCCTTGGAGAGCTGCACCAGCGCCGATGCCTTCGCCGCCGCAATCGCCGCCCGCCGCTCGGTGCCGGCCTGCTTGGCCACCGCCGCCGTCAACGCCCGCGCCCCATCGGCCGCGTCCGCCACGATCGGCACATCCACCGTCAACCGCCGATGCTCCGCCGCATCAATATCGATCCGCCCGATCTTCAGCCCCGCCGGCGACGGCGCCCACCGCGCCATCGGCACATCCAGCCGCGTGCCAATGCCGATCAATAAATCGCACTTGTCCCAAAGCTCAAACCCCGCAATCGTCCCCAGCGACAACGGATGCCGGCTATCCACCACCCCCTTGCCGGTCCGAAACGAAACCACCGGCGCGCCAATCTTCTCCGCCAGCGCCAGCACCTCCGCCCCCGCCGAATACGCACCACCGCCAACCCAGATGATCGGGAACTTCGCCGCGTCCACCAGCTTGGCCAGGGCAGAAATCTTCTCCGGGTCCGGCACCGGATTGGTGTGCGTGCCCAGCGGGTCCATCGGCGTCACTTCGGCCACGGCCGGGAACATGTCCCACGGCATCTCGACCGCCACCGGCCCCGGCCGCCCGGACGTCATCGCCTGAAACGCCCGCGCCATCACCTGCGGCGCATCGGTCGGATGCTCAATGCGCTCGGCAAACTTCAGCATCGACTTCAGCGTCGCCAGCTGGTCCGGCATCTCATGCAGCTGCCCGCGCGCCCGCCCGATCATCGCACTCGGCACCTGGCCGGTGATGCACATCACCGGCGCGTTCACCCCCCAGCTGGTCAGCAGCGCCGCCATCGCGTTCATCACCCCGGGGCCGGGCACCACGCTGAACGCCGACGGCTTGCCGGTCGATTGCGCATAGCCCAGCGCCATATAGGCGGTGGTCTGCTCATGCCGCGCATTGATCACCCGCAACTGGTTGGCATTGCGCGCAAAGGCGTCGAACAGCCCATACATCTGCACCCCCGGCAGCCCAAAAACGGTGTCCACACCGTGGCGCAGCAACGAATCAACAATGGCGTCACCGCCGGTCATGCGAGGCATGAAGTACTCCCTGGTTTCCAGTCCCTGCGGGATCGTGGCACGCCCCGGCGCCCGCGTGAATGCCGCCGGCCGCGAGGCTTGGCCTGCCCCCACCGCAATGCAACACTCCGCCGGTCAACAACACGCGCGCGGGGATCAACGGAACACCATGGATTTCGAAACACTGGCCCAAACACGCCGCAGCATCCGCGGCTACAAGCCCGACCCGGTGCCCCGCGCCGTCATCGAGGACATCATCGCCACCGCCAAGGCAGCCCCCTCCTCAATGAACACCCAGCCCTGGCACATCCACGTCCTGACCGGCGCCCCGCTCGAACGCGTCCGCCAGCGCAATACCGACACCATGCTCGGCGGCGGCAAAGCAAACCGCGAAATCATGACCCACGGCGAATACGAAGGCGTGCACCGCCAGCGCCAGGTTGCCATCGCCGTCAAGCTGTTCGGCGCCATGGGCATCGAGCGCACCGACAAGGTGATGCGCCAGGATTGGGTGATGCGCGGCTTCCGCCAGTTCGACGCCCCGGTCTCGATCGTCCTGACCTATGACCGAAATCTCGACCCCGGCGCAGTGGTGCACTTCGACCTCGGCGCGCTGTCATACGGCATCTGCCTGGCCGCTTGGAACCGCGGCCTCGGCACGGTGATCAACGGCCAAGGCATCATGCGTTCGGAAATCGTGCGCGAAGAAGCCGCAATCCCCGATGACGAAGTCATCATGACCTGCATCGCCCTGGGCTACCCAAACGAAGACTTCGCCGCCAACACGGTGAAAGCCGACCGCGAGCCGAATGAGCATTTCGTGCGTTACGTCGGTTTTACCGACTGACGCCTAAGCAAGGCTGGGCTCCGCCCAGACCCGCCAGGGGGCCAAGCCCCCTGGACCCTTATCCATTAAGGTCCAGGGGCTTGGCCCGTCACGCGTAAGCGTGCTTCGCACGACGCGGGTCTGGGCAGAGCCCAGCCTTGCTTTGCCCCCTTGGATTGCGAACAGCTACACTTGGTGGGAATGTCGACAATCCGGTGAGCCAACACCGGCAACGGCCCGCGGGAAGGAAACACCGATGTCCTGGCAGGAAGAGATCGACGAGCTCAAGCAGCGCCAAACCATGGCCCAGGCGATGGGCGGCCCCGAGGGCATCGCCCGCCAGCGCCTGAACGGCAAGCTCCTCGTCCGCGAACGCCTCGCAGCCCTCGCCGACCCCGGCAGCTTCAACGAGTTCATGGGCCTGACCGGCAGCGGCACCTACGAAAACGGCAAGCTCAAGCACTTCCTCCCCAAGGGCTTCGTCACCGGCACGATGAAGCTCGACGGCCGCAAGGTCATCGTCACCGCCGGCGACTTCACCGTCCGCGGCGGTTCCGGCGGCACCCGCGGCGGCATGGGCCAGGAACTCTCGGCCGCCGAACGCTCGATCGAATGGCGCCTGCCGCATATCCGCCTGCTCGACGCCGCCGGCGGCTCCGTGCGCACCTTCGAGGATTACGGCCGCACCTACCTGCCCGACGGCAACAACTGGACCCATCTCGAAGTCAAGCTGCTGAACCTCGTCCCCTCCGTCTCCGCCGTGCTCGGCTCGGTCGCCGGCCTGCCCGCCATCCAGGCCTGCCTCGCCCATTTCAACGTCATGGTGAAAGGCTTCACCCAAATTTTCCCCGGCGGACCGCCGGTGGTCAAAGCCGCACTCGGCCTCGACATCACCAAGGAGGAACTCGGCGGCGACCACATCCACACCCGCATCTCCGGCTGCATCGACAACCTGGCCGAAACCGAACTGGACGCCTTCGACCAGATCCGCCGCTTCCTCTCCTACCTGCCCTCCAGCGTCCACGAAATGGCCCCGCGCGGCCCGATCACCGACGACCCCGACCGCACCGAGGAAACCCTCCTCAGCGCCATGCCGAAAAACAAACGCGCCACCTACGACGCCCGAAAAGTGTTGAACGCCGTGATCGACAAAGGCAGCTTCTTCGAAATCGCCCCGCTTTACGGCCGCGCCCGTATCACCGGCCTCGCCCGCGTCGACGGCTTCCCCGTCGCCATCATGATCAACAACCCGCGCTACAATGGCGGCTCCACCGACGTCGCCGCCGGCTCCAAGGCGATGCGCCTGATGCAACTCGCCGACCTCTTCCACCTCCCCCTGATCTCACTGGCCGACGAACCCGGCTTCATGGTCGGCCCCGACGCCGAACGCCAAGGCATCGAACGCGCCGGCGCCCGCATGGTCGCCACCGTCTGCTCCACCCGCATGCCCTGGCTCACCATCGTGTTGGGAAAACTCTACGGCGTCGCCGGCCAATGCCACCACCGCCCCTCCGGCATGTTCCGCCGCTACGCCTGGCCCAGCGCCAACTGGGGCAGCATGCACATCACCGGCGGCGTCGCCGCAGCCTACCGCCGCGAAATCGCCGACGCCCCAGACCCCGAAGCCAAGAAAGCCGAAATCGAAGCCCGCCTCCAAGCCATGGCCTCGCCCTTCCTGACCGCCGAATCCACCGGCCAAGACATCATCGACCCCCGCACCACGCGGCAGAAAATGGTCGAGTTCGTGCACGACGCACAACGCATCCTCGCCAGCCAGGTCGGCGTCCCCGGGCTGCCATACCTGCCTTGATACAAAAGCGGCGGGGGATGCAATCCCCCGCCCCGAAGCCAGAAAGAATCTTCTTTTTCTGAAGAAAAAGAAGCAAAAAGACTTTATCCGTTAAGCAAGTGGACAAAAGTTTTTTGGTTCTTTTTTTCAAAAAAGAACATCCTTCCTACATCTCCACCACCACATATTGCCGTTCAACGCTCACCGTCACCGTCTCCGCCATAAACGGCCCGCGCGCCAGTGCCTCGCCCGCCTCCACCGTCACGTTGAAACTCCGCGCCTTCACATCATCCGGCTCGCACCAGCTCTGCCCCGTCCGGATATCGAACTCCCAGCAATGCCACGGACACCGGATCATCTCGCCCTGCCGCGCCAGCCCGTACTCGCCGGGCAACGGCGACACCAGCTGACTCAGGATCGCCCCCTCGCACAACGAAGCCCCCTGATGCGGACAGGTATTGATCAGGGCAAAGAACTCGCCCGACAGGTTGAACACCCCGATCTGCCGCCCGCGCACCGTGACGATCTTGCGCCCGCCCGGCGGAATCTCATCCGCCGTGGCCACCACATGCCGGCTCGCCATCAGTCAAGCCGATACAGCGCGAGCGCATTCTCGCGATAGATCAGCCGCGCCCAATCCGCCGGCAGCTTCACCTTGAAGGCGTAGCGCGGATCATCCTGGTCCCAGTGCGGATAATCGGTCGAAAACATCACCCGGTCCGCCCCGATCCACTCGATCGTCTGCAACATGTCGTCCGCCCGCTCCGGCTCCTCCATCGGCTGCGTCGTCACCCAGAAATGCTTCTTCATATACTCGCTCGGCGCCATCTTCAGCGGCGCCTCCGCCGACAGCCGCCGCCAGGTCTTGTCCATCCGCCAACCCAACGCCGGCAGCCAGCCAAACCCACCCTCCACCATCACCACCTTCAAATCAGGGATCTCCTCAAAAACCCCCTCGCAAATCAACGACGTCACCAGCGTCTGCATCGACTGCACGTAGGACGGATGCTCCTCATGATAAAAACTCGCCCATCCCCCCCCGGTCGAGGCATGCCCGCTCGTCCCCCCGAGATGCAGCGAAATCGGAAACCCATTCGCCGCACACGCCGCCAAAATCTTGCGATATCGCCGCCGCCCCAACGGCTCCAACCCGCGCGGCGGAATATTCACCTGGGCAAACCGCTTATCGCCCGCCCGCCGCTCAATCTCGGCAATCGCCGCGTCCTCATGCTCCAGCGTGATCTGCACGCTCGCCTTCAGCCGCGGCTCCGGGTCGCAGAACACCGCGCACTGCCACTCATTCACCGCCACCGCCATCGCGGCCCCAAAATCCACATTCCGGTCTGCCGCCGCCCCGCCCACCAGCGGCGCCAGCATGCCATACCGCACATCAAACAAATCCAGCAGCTGCGCGCGCATCATGGAGAGATCGCTGCCCGGCGGCCCGCCATCTTTCGGCCAGGCATCCATCCGCATCCCGTTCCCCGGCGACATCCGCGGATACAGCGACCCCTTGTGCAACGGCTGCCGCGACCGGTTGCCGATCGTCACCCGATGCTCCCGCCACCGCGCCGACAAAAACGGATCGAAATCCGCCGGCGTTCGAAAAAACGGATGCACATCGCAATCCACAAACCCCAGATGCTGCTGGGCCGGATTTTCAATACGCGTTTCGCGGAGCGTCACGTTCATGGCGTCGTCTCCATTATGACTTCAGGCTGCCCTGAGCCGAGGATAAGTCGCAAGCGCGTTATCAATCATCATCTTTCGCAGCATCCCCGCGGGAATCCCCGCCGGCACCACATCATCGCCATCGTACTGCCAATGCGGATAATCGCTGGCAAACAATAGCATATCCTCACTGCCAAGCTGCTCCAGCACCGCCGTCAGCCCAGCCGCATCCGGCGGCGCATCCAACGGCTGCATCGTCAGCCGAACCCGCGCCCGAATAATATCCGCCGGCAGCTTGTTCAGCCAAGGCACCTCGCTGCGCACCCCGCGCCATGTCTTGTTGATCCGCCACATGCTCGCCGGCAACCACGTCACCCCGGACTCCAACAAAACCACCATCAAATCCGGAAACTTCTGAAACACCCCCTCCGCCAACAGCGAATTCAACGCCCCGGCAAACCCCTCCGCATACGAAACATAGTCCTCCAGCAGCGTCGACCCCCACCCCCCCGCACTCGGCGGATGGCGAAACGTCGACCCCGCATGAATCCCGATCGGCAACCCATGCTTCTCCGCCGCCCGATAGATCGGCCAGGTCTGCCGCCGCCCCAACGGCAACTCCGCCATCGACAACATCATCACCTGCACAAACCGCCGATCCCCCGCCAGCCGCTCAATCTCCTCCGCCGCCAACTCCCCACTATGCTGCGGCACCAAAATCGACGCCCGCAACCGCGGATCCCGATCCAACCACTCCGCAGCCACCCAATTATTCACCCCCCGGCAAAAAGCCGCCGAAAGATCCTCCGACATCAGCGCCTGCGCCCCATGCAACACATTACAAATCGCAATCCCCGTCCCCATCGGGTCCAGCACATGCGCCTGCATATCCGAAAGCGAACTCCCCGCCGGCCCCTTCGCCAACTTCCAGTCCGGCCGCGCATTGATCGGCGCCGCCGGCGGATACGCCATCAGGTCGAAATTCTCCCGCTCCAGCCCCCGCCGCAGCATATGCTCGCGCCAATACGCATCCATATACGGCAGCAACACCCGCGCATTCGGCACCGCCGGATGAATGTCGCAATCAATCGCGCCTTTAGTGGCCGCCATAATTCCCCCTCGCGGGACGTTCCCCCGTGATTCCGCAGCGCCGCCCACCGATTGTCAACATCCCAAGCCAGGCGACAGAAAAGGCCTTCTTTTTGTGAACAAAAAGAAGCAAAAAAACCTTGTCCTGAGCGAAG
>JANXSA010000355.1 GCA_025352915.1 Rhodospirillales bacterium
CCCACCTCGCCGCCGGCACCCTCCCGCGCCAGCGCGCGCCCCAGCCCGGCCGCAAGGGCGGCCCGCCCAGCCCCTATGTCTCCCGCCGCAGCGCCTGGGTCATCACCACCTTCGGCTACCATGCCGCCGGCTACGCCTCCCAACTCCAGTTTCTCCTCAACGACCCCGCCACCCTGGCAAGCCTGGCCGCCGCCCCGCCCGCCGCGCAGAAATCCGCCTCCCGCATCCTACGCCCGCTCTGCCATATCCTCGGCGTCACCCTCCCGCCGATCCTCCAGCGCCAGGCGCCCCCCGCCAAACCGCGCCTCCCCCGGTCCGTCCGCCCGCGCACCCCGCCGCCCCCGCGCCCGCCACCATGGGCCGTGCCCATCCCGGTCCCAACCGGCTCCGACACCGCCGGCTACGCCACCTCGCTCGACGGCCTGATTCTCGCAAAACCCATTTTCTGACCGCCGCGGGATGCCTCCCTAAATGTTCCGATTACGAAACTAATAGCCTCACCCGTCAATAATCGCCACCGCCCGCGTCCACCCCGCACTCCCGCGATGCACCTTCACCGGAAAGCACACGATCTGAAACCCGTCATCCGGTAACTGGTCCAACTGCCCAAGCTTCTCCAGATGCGAATACCCGATCTCCCGCCCTGCCCGATGCCCTTCCCAGATCAGCCCGGCATCCCCGGTCTCCGCCACCCGCTGCTTGGTAAAACTGAACGGCGCATCCCACGACCACGCATCCGTCCCCACCAGCCGAATCCCCTGCTCCAACAACCAAAGCGTCGCCGCCTTGCCCATCCCGCACCCGCGATCGATGAAGTCGTCCTGCCCATACCGAGCCCCCGCCGCCGTATTGACCACCACGATCTCCAACGGCCGCAACGAATGCCCGATCCGCTTGAGTTCCGCCTCGACATCCCCCGCCGTCGCCACATACCCGTCTGGCAAATGCCGGAAATCCAGCTTCACCGCCGGCTGGAAACACCACTCCAACGGCACCTCATCAATCCGCCAACTCGCCTCCCCGCCCGGCACCAACCGCTCGTTCATCCGCGAAAAGTAATGATACGGCGCATCCAGATGCGTCCCGTTATGCGTCGAAATCTGCACATGCTCGACCGCCGCGTACTCCCCCTCCGGCAACTGGTCGACCCGCACGCCCATATACTCCGCCATCCGCGGCGCTGACATCTTGTGATCCACATACTCGATCTTCGGCAGCATATTGGCCGGATCGGACGCGATCCCGGCTTGCAACGGCACTGAGATATCAATAAGGCGACGCGCCATGGCGGCCACTCCCGATCGGTGTTGAAGACAAATTGTTAAGTCGTTCCGCGCCAAGATACTCGCCTACAACCATGCGAGGTATCCAATAATGTCGACGAAATTCCACGTCTGGGGCGGCGTCTTCCGCAGCGTCGGTGCCGCCTGTGCCCCCGCCCCCCAACGCAGCGACGTCATCGAGGGCGCCGAGGAATACGGCCCGTTCGAAACCGAGGAAGAAGCCGACCGCGTCTGGCTCGGCCAGACCCGCCGCAAGATCGACATCGCCGCCCACCGCCTGGTCGTCGAACCGATCCAGGACTATCGGCTTAACCCCACCACCGCCGCGGCACTCCCCGCCGCAATCCGCGCAATCCCGGCCACATCCACCGCATCGGGAAACCGGTCCTGCGGCAGGTGGAACAACCTGTTCGACCCCACCAGCGTCAAGTAATGCCCTCCCGCCTTGTGGATATCCCGCGTCTCCCCGTTCGGCACCACCGACTTCTCCGCCATCCGGTCCACCGCCCGCCCGGCCCGCCCAAGCTCGGCCGAGAACAAAGCTCGAAGGTCATCCGCACTCGACTGGATGAATAACTGCCCCCCGGCCGCCCCGATATTGGCGCCGTAGTGAACCCAACTGGCCCCGCCCGGCCGATCCCACCCCGGCCGGGTCGCCAAAAACGCATCCAGCCCGGTATGCCCCAACTCGTGCCCGGAATTCGCCGTCAAAATCACATCCCGCCCCGGCGGATTTTCCCGCAACGCCCGCAACGTCTCCAGCCAACACACCAACCCCCCGCCACGCTCGGACGTCGACTGCCACCACGACGACCGCGGCGTCATCACCACCAGCGGCGGCCGGCTCCGATCCCTGCCGGCCATCGCCACCACCACATTCCGCGCTTGGCTCGCCGTCCGACGGCTCCTGACTGAAACGCGAAGTGCCGCCCCCCGCCGTGCCGCCGCAAAAATCTTCTCCCGCTCGGTGCTCGCTACCTGCAGGATCGGTGGCCCGAACGGCGCGGTGAACGACTCGGCGTTCAACAACGCCAGGCCCGGCGCCTCGCCACGGGTGATGACAACCAACGCCTTGCTCTTGCTCTCCCGGCGGAACCGAGCAAATTCCGGACTATAGACGGCCGCCGGCGGCAGTTCGAGGATATGGATATCGCCTTGTCCGGGATCGCCCAGTCCCGGCCCCACCGAGGCCAACGCCATCACCCGGCCATCGGGGGTATCCGGCGCATCGAACATCTTCTCGCCCGGGATCCGCTCGCCTTCGATCTCGACAAACGCCACGTCGACATCAATCCGGCTCACGGCAAAACTCTCGAAGGCCACACCGGCCCCCAACCCCCGCGCCTCGGCCGCCAGCCAATCCGCCCCGGCTTCATCGCCCGGCGTGGCAGTCCGGTGAGTCCCCTGCGAGTCCCAAGCCCGTAACCACCCGGCCGCGCGGGCTTCGTCGGCCGGCCCAGCGGCGGCGGTCACCAAGGCACCGCCACACAGCAACAACCCTCGTCGCGAGACCGCCATGATGTTTCTCCCATCGTTTCTCCTTCCCGCGCGGGGCGGGCGGCGGCGGGAGTTCAGCTCTCCAGCTCGCTATCCCAGTATAGATAGTCGCGCCAGCTTTCGTGCAGGTAGTTTGGCGGAAACGCCCTTCCGTTCTCCTGCAATTCCCAGGTCGAGGGCTGGCACGGCTCGGCGAGCGGAAACATCCGGCACTCGCGCGGCAACCTGCTGCCTTTGCGCAGATTACAGGCGCCACAGGCGGTGACGACATTCTCCCACGTAGTCCGTCCGCCCCGGCTGCGCGGGATCACGTGGTCGAAGGTAAGGTCGGGCGCCGGCGATCGCGCGTTGCAGTATTGGCAAGCGAAGGCATCGCGCAGGAACACGTTGAACCGGGTAAACGCCGGCCGGCGCGAGGTCGCGATATAGTCCTTCAGCGCGATGACACTCGGCAGGCGCATGGTCAGGCTGGGCGAATGGACCTCGTGGTCATACTCGTTCAGCACCGAGACACGGTCGAGGAACACCGCCTTCACCGCGTCCTGCCATGACCAGACGGACAAGGGGAAATACGACAGCGGACGGAAATCCGCGTTCAGCACCAGCGCTGGGTAGTGATGGCCGCCGTCAGGCAAAAGTCACCCCCGTCGTGAACAGTCGCGACAGGCGATCCCGATCCATCGACCGAATCGCCAAATCAAGAGCGTCGCCGAGAACAAAGCGATCATCGCATCAGGGATGGGGACCCGCAAGGCACGCGGGATGGTTTCATCGGCATGTCATCCGGACGCGAAAACCCGTTGCAAGAACAGTGCTCCCGTCGACAACCCTGCCTCGTCGATGCCGTGGCCGAGGCGCGGGCAATACATCGCCTGGACCTCGAAGCCACCAGCCTCCAATGCGCGCTGTGCGACGCGGGACCGTTCGACGGGGACCACGGCGTCATCCTCGCCATGCACGATCAGCACCGGCGGCCTGGCACTGGCCTCGCTCAGCCGGTCGGCGGCGACGAGGGCGCCGGAGAACGCCAGGACACCGCGCGGGGCGATGGTCCGGCGCAATCCGGTATAGAGCGCTGTCATCGCGCCTTGGCTGAACCCCATCAGCGCATAGGCATCCGGCGCCAGGCCGAGCCGGACCAGCTCGGCATCGATGAAGGCGTCAAGTGCGGTGCGGGCCACCACAACGCCGGCGGCGATCTGGGCCGGCGCGCGATCGCCGAGCGAGAACCATTGCCGGCCGAACGGCCCCATGTCGCAAGCTTCCGGCGCG
>JANXSA010000400.1 GCA_025352915.1 Rhodospirillales bacterium
CCGACAAGGCCGCGGTCGTGGTGTCCGGCGGCCAAGCCACCATCGGCGACGAGGCGGTGACGTTCAGGATCGCCGTGCAGCCGGTGCAGCACGAGGCCGACGAATTGCTGCTGGTCTGCTTCGTCGAGGAGGCGCAGCACAGCCGCCTGCCGGTCCCGCCGCCCAGCGCGGACGAGGCGAGCCGCATCGCCGAGCTGGAACAGGAGCTGGAGAACACCCGCGTCGAGCTCAACAGCGCGCTGCGCAACCTCGACTTCGCCGTCGCCGACCAGATGGCGGTCAACGAGGAGGCGCTGTCGGTCAACGAGGAACTGCAATCCTCCAACGAGGAGCTGCTGACCTCCAAGGAGGAACTTCAGTCGCTGAACGAGGAGCTGACCGCGCTCAACACCGAGATGCAAGAATCGCTGAAGCTCAAGCGGATCATCGCCGACGATCTGCAGAACGTGCTGAACAGTACCAACGTCGCCACCATCCTGCTCGACACCGAGCTGCGCATCCGCATCTTCACCCCGTCCACCCGCGCCCTGTTCAACGTCATCGCCGGCGATATCGGCCGCTCGCTCGCCGACCTGAATTCCCTGGCCTTCGACGCCGACCTGCTGGCCGACGCGCGCGCCGTGCTGCTCAATGGCGAGCCGCACGAACGCGAGATCGAAACCCATGCCGGCCTGTGGTTCATCCGCAGCGTCCAGCCGTACCGCACGCTGGACAACAAGGTCGCCGGCGTGGTCATCACCTTTGTCGATGCCACCGAGCGCAAGCTCGTCGCGGATTCGTTGCATATGGCCAAGCGCCAGGCCGAACTGGCCAATGCCGCCAAGTCGCGCTTCGTCGCCGCCGCCAGCCACGATCTGCGCCAGCCGCTCCAGACGCTGGCGCTGTTGCAGGGCCTGCTGGCCAATCTCGCCTCGGGGCCCAAGGCCGCCGCCCTGGTGGTGCGCCTGGGCGACACGCTGGGTGCGATGTCGGCGATGCTGAACACGCTGCTCGACCTCAACCAGATCGAGGCCGGCATCCTCCAGGCCGAGCCGGTGGAATTCCCGGTCAACGACCTGTTGAACCGGATGCGCGAGGAGTTCGCCTACCTCGCCCAGGCCCGCGGCCTGAAGCTACGGGTGGTCCCGTGCAGCTTGCTGATCCAGAGCGACCCGCGCCTGCTGGAGCAGTTGCTGCGCAACCTGGTGTCCAATGCGGTGAAGTATACCGAACAGGGCAAGGTCCTGATCGGCTGCCGGCGCAGCGGCGGCCGCTTGCGCCTCGAGGTGATGGACACCGGGATCGGCATGCCGGAAGTCGAACTGGACGCAATCTTCGAGGAGTACCACCAGATCAACAATCCCGCACGCGAGCGCAGCCGCGGGCTGGGGCTCGGCCTGTCGATCGTCGCCCAGCTCGGCAAGCTGCTGGGCCACAAGATCGCCGTCCGGTCGCAGCTCCGCCACGGTTCGGTCTTTTCCGTCGAGGTGCCGTATTCGGCCGCAACCAGCGTGCCGCAGCCCCCGCCGGCCCCGCCGACCGCCATCATCCAGGTCAACGGCGGCGGCACCGTCCTGGTTGTCGAGGACGACCCTGAACTGCGCGACCTCCTGGCACTTACGGTCAGCGGCGAGGGATACCATGCGCTGGTGGCCTCCGACGGTACCGACGCGCTGGAACAGCTGGCGCGCAACAAGTGGCGACCGGACCTGCTGTTGACCGACTACAACATGCCCAAGGGGATGGACGGGCTGGAACTCGCCGCCCAGCTCCGCCGGTCGCTGCGGCGCAACCTGCCGGTGATCGTGCTGACCGGCGACACCTCGACGCGGACATTGCGCCTGATCGCCGAGCAGGACTGCGTGCACATGCACAAGCCGGCCAAGATGGCCGAGATGACCGGGATGATCCGCCGCATGCTGCTGCCGGCGCCCGTCCTTGCCGAACCGGCCGCCGCCGCCGCCGCACCGGCCGCTGCCGCCGCCTCCGGGACGAGCGTGGCCCGCGTCCTGGTGGTAATCTCAAGCCAGCGATGCAACCGAGCCGACGCACAGCATCGTGCGCAAGTTGCCGTTGGACAAGATTCGGCTGGACCCCAACCAGG
>JANXSA010000420.1 GCA_025352915.1 Rhodospirillales bacterium
GCCGCCGCCGTGCTCGCCGCCTGGGACGACCAGGACAACCGGGACACCGACATCATCGCCGCCCTGGAGACGCCGATGGCCACCCTGCGCACCATGCTGGCCGAGAAGGCGCCGCGTCCGGAAGGCAACCTGCGCAAGGGCACCAAGCAGGAGGCGGTGCTGACGATGCTCCGCCGCACCGAAGGGGCGACGATCGCCCAGATCATGGAGACCACGGCCTGGGCGAGTCACACCTGCCGCGGCTTCCTGGCCGGCCTCAAGAAGAAGGGCATCAAGGTCGAGACCCTGGAACGGGTGCGGACGGCCGGGGGCAAGGAGGGCGCGAAAGGCTCCTTTAGCATTTACCGCGCCGGCTGATCATGCGCCACCAAGCCTGCGCCGCCGCTGGGGTCACCCTGGCGGCGGCAATCGCGTTGTGGTGCTCGCCGATCGACTTTTCTTGCCAAAATTTGCCAAAGACGACATGCTCTCCCCATGACCACAATGAACGTGTCACTCCCCGACGCGCTGAAATCCTTCGTCGACGAGCAGGTCACGTCGGGCGGATACAGCACCAGCAGCGAGTATGTCCGAGAGCTGATCCGGAAGGACCAGGACCGGCAACGCCTCCGTGCGATGTTGCTCGCGGGTGCAGCAAGCCCACCTGGCCGGCCCGCCGATGACGCCTATTTCGATGTGCTCCGGGCCCGGGTGCGTCACGCGTCACAAGCGTGACATCTCGACCCGTCGTCCCGCGCGAACTCGCCTGGCAGGACATCGAAGAGGCCATCGCCTACTACCAGGGAGAAGGTGGGCCGGAACTCGCCCAGCGGTTTATTGATGCTGTCCAGCAGGGCTTCCAACGAATCAGCCGGAGCCCCGGCGTCGGCTCGCCGCGATACGCCTACGAACTCGGGCTCGAAGGATTGCGGGTCTGGCAACTACGACGGTTCCCCATGTTGATCTTCTACCAAGAGCGGCCGGAGATTATCGATGTGTGGCGCGTCCTGCATGCGCAGCGCGACATTCCGTCCTGGATGGCAGAATCGGAACTCAGGTAGCTGCTTCCACCAACGAGGTTTTCCTGGCAGTGGCAATCGTGTTGAAGGTCTGGCCGTCGCCGTCCAGCACGGCAACCTCGCCGGTTAACTGCTGCCAGCGCAGCACCGCCACGTCGCAGTAGTCGGGGCTGATCTCCATCGCCAGGCACACCCGCCCCACCGTCTCGGCAGCGATGATCGTGGTGCCGCTGCCGCAGAACGGCTCGTAGACCGACTGGCCAGCCTCGCTGTTGTTCAACATCGGCCGGCGCATCACCTCGACCGGCTTCTGGGTGCCATGCACCGTCGCCGCATCTTCTTCGCCGCCGATGGTGGCGACCGACCACAGCGTCTTCTGGTCCCGAGCACCCTGCCAATGACCCGTCTTGCCGTCGCGCACCGCGTAGAAGCACGGCTCGTGCTGCCAATGGTAGTGGCCACGCCCGAACACCATCTGAGATTTCGCCCAGATGATCTGCGCGCGGATGGTGAAGCCGACGACTTCCAAGCTCTCAGCCACCGTGCGGGAATGCCGGCCGGCATGCCAGACATAGGCGACGTCGCCGGGAAACAGCGCCCATGCCTCGCGCCAATCGGCAATGTGGTCGTTCAGGACCACGCCTGTGCGGGCAGACGAATTCACGCCGGCCTCGTGGCGCCACTGGGGATCGTATTCCACCCCATATGGAGGGTCTGTGGCCATCAAATGCGGAATTGTCCCGGCCAGCAACCGCTGCACATCCGCTGCCACAGTTGCATCGCCACACAGCAGCCGATGCGGCCCCAGCCGCCACAGATCGCCCGGCCGTGTGATCGGCTCGGGCAGAGGTTCCGGCGCCGGCGCATCTTCGCCAGCCTGGGCACCCTCGCCAGCGCCACCCAGTCCGGCATCTGCGAGCAGCGCATCCAATGCCGCCTGATCGAAGCCGAGCAGCGCCAGATCGAACCCGTCATCGCGAATGAGCGCCAGTTCGGTGGCCAGCAACGCTTCGTCCCAGCCGGAGTTCAGCGCGATCTGGTTGTCCGCCAGGCGCAGCGCCCGAGCCTGTGCTTCGGTCAGATGGGCGAGCCGGATCGCAGGAACGCTCGCCATGCCCAGCCGCTTCGCTGCCAGCACGCGGCCGTGCCCCGCGACCAGCACGCCGGCCGCGTCGACCAGCACCGGGTTGACGAAGCCGAACTCGGCGATCGAAGCCGCGATCTGCGCCACCTGGGCATCCGAGTGGGTGCGGGCATTCGCAGCATACGGCACCAGCGACGCCACCGGCATGGCGACGACGGCGAGGTCAGGCTGCATCGACTGTCTCCATCACCTTGGTGCGGTCCGCGGCCACGACGTCATAGTCCCTGCCGTCGCCCTCCAGCGTCACCCGGATATCCGGATGCACCTGCCGCCACCGCGCGATCGCCAGATCGACATAGGCTGGCGCCAACTCGATCGCGCGCACCCGCCGCCCGGTGCGCTGCCCCGCCAGCAGCGTGGTGCCGGAGCCGGCGAAAGGCTCGAACACCAGATCGCCCTCGTTGGCGTAGGTTTCCATCAGAAACGCCGGCAGCTTCACCGGGAACACCGCGGGATGATCGGTCTCGATGCCGCGCCCCTTGTGCCGGGTGATGCGCACGACGTTGTCGGGGATCCGGAAGTCCTGGATCGGCCGGCCCAAGTGGGAGTTGCCGCTCATGGTGCCGTCCGGACGGCGCAGGCCGGACATCAGCAGCGGGTCGCCGGCCCATTTGCAGGGGATGATCTTGTTCGCCTGCCGCGCCTGGCGGTTGAAGTGGAACAAAAACTCGAACGATGGGGCGAGACGCCCGTTCCAGTCACCCGGCAGACCGGCGCCCTGATCCCAGACATGCCAACCAAATCGCCGCCAGCCGGTCGTGCGCATCCACTCGATCCAGCCCTGCCAGTAGGGATGCCACTCGCTGTCGTGGTGGGTGAGCCCGAGATTGACCAGCACCTGGCCGTCGTCGGCCAGTGCATCACCAGCGTGCTGGAACACGCCCTGCATCAGCGCGTCCCAGTTGCCGATGCCGCCGGTGGTGTAGTTGCGCTGGCTGCCATACGGCGGCGATGTGAACAGCAGAGCAGCACGTTCGCCGGCCATCAGGCGGGCGACACACGTGCCTTCGGTGCTGTCACCGCAGAGCAGCCGATGCTCGCCTAGAAGCCACATGTCGCCGGGGCGGGTGACGGCGGCGCGGGGTGGTTCGGGTGCCGCGTCGGCGGGATCAACGGCATCGGCATCGGCATCGTCGCCGCTGCCTGCGGGCTCGCCATCGGCATCGACGCTCTCTGGCTCATCCCGCGCATCGCCATCGGTGACGGCCTCGTGCGCGGCGGCCAGGATCGCGCCGATCTCGTCCCGCGAGAACCCGATAGCCAGCAGATCGACCTCGCCGGCCTGCTGCAATCCGGCCAGCGCATCCCGCAGCAGCGCCTGGTCCCAGGTCGCATTCTCCGCGATGCGGTTGTCGGCCAGCCGGAGCGCGTCCTTCTGTGCCGGCGACAGATGCCGCAGCACGATCACCGGCACCTTGGCGATGCCCAGCGCCAGCGCTGCGTCCAGCCGGCCGTGGCCGGCGATCAGCACGCCGTCCTCATCCACCAGTAGCGGGTTGGTGAATCCGAACGCCAGCATGCTCGCCTTGATCTGCTCCAACTGCTCGGGCGAGTGCACCCGTGCATTGCCCGCGTGCGGGCGCAACTCGGCTGCCGGGCGCAGCACGATCTTCGCTGCCATCCAGGGAAGCTGCATGGGCACCATCCGGATTGTGGGGGTGGAATGGGTGAGTGCGAACCATCCCACCAATGGGCGCGGGTCTGCGCGATCCATGGTTCGCAGCCAAGCTATTGAGAAGGCTCAGAACCAGTGCGAAGCATGCCACGTGGGACTGCGAACCTCGGCAACCATGGTTCGCACCCAAGCGGTTGATTACAAACGGAAATAGTGCGAACTGCGAACCATATTTTAGACCTGTCGCTAGCGGTCTATCGCGCTCTCGCCCCCCGCATCAGTATTCGCCAGGAAGGAACCAAGCAATCGATAATCTATACTTCGAAGTGTTCTTGTTCGTTCTTCAATCGTTGCTTTATTGATATTCAGTCCGTTGTCCGGCGTCCGATGTGGCTCTCGCCACCAACCCACCACTTCGATCGTGGGGAGAATCTACCGCGAGCGGTTCCAGCGCTGCAATCGCCTTTCGCATGCGTCGTGTCGATTTCCGGCAATGCATTGATTGGATTACCAAAGACCTGCGTTTGGCAGCCTCGACAATGGGGCTCCCGCGTCGTTGCGGCACCCCGACCCACCACGGAGCCGAGGCGCCGCAGCCAGCCTTCACGCCACCATCGACCGCG
>JANXSA010000432.1 GCA_025352915.1 Rhodospirillales bacterium
TCGCGCTTGGCGGTTGCCACCACGTCGGCACGGAACCAACCGCATCCACCGCCTCGCGCAAAACCAGCGATCCGCGCCCAGCATCTTCCCATCGCCGGACCATCGCGCCATCCCTCACCCCACGTCCCCACATCCACCCGGCCCGCGCCCCCCCCTTCCGGCACCCGTCAAAACCCGCGTTTTTTCCGATCGCCGACTCACGCCGATAATATTACGATATCAAAATGATAAATCATCTCTTATCGGATAAAAGTTTTTGCTTCTTTTTCCAAAAAAAAGCACTTCCCCTTGCCTTCCCCCGCCACCCTGCTCAACTGCCCGCCAATTAAACCGAGGAACCCCCAGATGGATCTCCAGCTTTCGGGCAAGCGCGCCCTCATCACCGGCGGTTCCAAGGGCATTGGTGCGGCCACCGCCCAGGTCCTCGCCGAGGAGGGCATGGACCTCGTCCTGGTCTCCCGCTCGGCCGACGTGCTGGAGGCCACCGCCCAATCCATCCGCGCCACCCGCCAGGTCCAGGTCCAGACCATCGCCGCCGACCTCTCCCAGGAATCCGAAGTCCTGCGCGTCGCCAAGGCTGCCGGCGAAGTCGACCTCCTGGTCAACAACGCCGGCGCCATTCCCCCCGGCACCCTGCTCAGCGTGGACAACGATACCTGGCGAAAAGCCTGGGACCTCAAGGTCTTCGGCTTCATCTCGCTCTGCCGGCAAATCTACCCGCAAATGGCGGCGCGCAAATCCGGCGTCATCGTCAACGTCATCGGCGCCGCCGGCGAGAAATTCCCCCCCGCCTACATCGCCGGCGCCGCCGGCAACGCCAGCCTGATGGCCTTCACCCGCGCCCTCGGCCACGCCAGCCAGAAAGACGGCATCCGCGTCGTCGGCATCAACCCCGGCGCCACCGAAACCGAACGCCAAACCATGCTGCTCAAACACCGCGCCCAAACCGAACTCGGCGACCCCGAACGCTTCCGCGAACTCCTCGCCAACAACCCCTTCGGCCGAATCGCCAGCGCCGCCGAAATCGCATACGCCGTCGCCTTCCTCGCCAGCCCCCGCAGCGGTTACACCACCGGAACCATCCTGACGATCGACGGGGGCGCATAAGCAAGCAAGCCGGGGCTTTGCCCCTAGAGCCTTCTTTACCGGACAAGTGAACAAATCGGAACCGGGGTCTGCCTGCCCTGCGGTATCCTTGGATGCGCTTAAGATCGGTATCAACGTTCCCCCGGCACGGAGCATGCCGCTGATGGCCCCTACCAGCTCGATCGGATGGGTGCCTTCGTCATCCGGCGGTGCATGGACGATGACACGCTCGATGAGGGCGCGCGCCGCTTCAAGCACGGCGGGGGTCTTGTTGTCCGCGATCGCGCGTTCGAGTTCGGTGACGCGCTGGCGGTATGTCGCGGCGAGGTTAGCAGGGAAGATCGGGGCGGCGGGGAGCGGGGCGCCGATCTGCGCCCGCAGGGCGTCGCACTTGGTCTCAAGCACATGCAACTGCTGCTTGAGGCTGGCGTTGCGCAGCCCGTCGGCGATGGCGTCGACGAGGTTGCCCAGGCGGCGCTCAGCCGTGGAAAGGTCACGGCGGGCGCCGTCGAGGCTCCCGTTGGCCTCGCGTTCCAGTCGCTTCCACTCGCTGGTGAAGGCTTCGATGAAGCCCTCCAGCGTGTCCGGTGCCATGAGATCACGGCGCAGCGACGCCACGACCTGACCCTCCAGGCGTCCGCGGCGGATCGAACGACGGTTGCGGCATGCGCCTTGGAAGGCATTGTGGCAGGCCAGATAGTCCTTGCCCCGGGAGGTGAAGGGGCCGGCGCAGCCGCCGCAGAACACCTTGTTGGTCAGCAGGTGGCGCGGCCGGCGGCGCTCCCAGAACCCCTCCGGCGGCGCCTCTGCGCCACCCGCCGTGGTCGCGAACGCTTCGGTGGCGAGGCGGGCCTGGACGGTGTCCCAGAGCGGTTGGTCAATGACGCGCAAATGCGGGACGGTAAATTCGACGAGGTCTTCGGCGGCGTTGTTTCGCCTCACGGTCTGGCCGGTCTGCGGGTCGACGAGCGAGCGGCGGCGGTTCCAGATGAGCTGGCCGGTGTAGAGGACGTTACGCAGGATGCCCTCGCCACGGGCGGGGCGGCCGCGGATCGATGCGTCATACCACAGGCGGCCGGTCGGACCAGGAACGCCCTCGGCGTTGAGCGCGCGGGCGATCGCCAAAGGGCTGGCGCCGTTGGCGAACTCGCGGAAGATGCGCCTGACGATCGTGGCTTCGCCCTGGTCGATCGCGCGCAGGCCGCGTTCCAGTTCGCCATCGGGCGCCAGTTGACGAACGACCTGATAACCATAGGCCGGCCCACCCATGCTGCGGCCCTTAAGGATGCGGCCGGCTTCGCCGCGGCGGGTCTTCTCGGCGAGCTCCTTCAGGTAGAGGGCCCCCATGGTGCCCTTCAGCCCGATGTGAAGCTCCGATATCTCCCCTTCGGACAGGGTGATGATGCGCACGCCGGCAAAGCGGGCGAGCTTGAAGAAGCCGGCAATGTGCTCCTGGTCGCGGGAGAAGCGGTCCAGGCTCTCGGCCAGCACGACCGCGACGCCGCCCAGGCGCAGCCGGGCAATCAGGTTCTGGTAGCCGGGGCGGAGCATGGTGGAGCCGGAGATCGCGTGGTCGGCGAAGGTCTCGACGACCTGCCAGCCCTCACGCTCGGCGTGCAGGCGGCAGACCCGCTCCTGATCGGCGATCGAGGCGGCGCTCTGCAGGTCGGAGGAGAAGCGGCTGTAGATGGCGGCGTGCATGATATGGGACTCCGAAGGTATCAGGGTGCCGCAGTGCGACGGTGGGGGATGGTGACCCGGACTCGCAGGGTGCAGCCGACTGTGGCGGTGGTGTTGTAGATTCGGGCGCTAGCTGTCCTCCTCCCACCCAAACGCGCGGCCGGCGAGGATGCGGTGCTCGGCGCGGGACTTTTCCAGGGAACTGCCGAACTTCGCGGCGACGTTTGCCTGGGTGGCCCGGTTGTAGTGCTGCTCCACCATGCGCCCGGAGATGCCCAGGATTGCCGCGGCGACCCCGGGATGGGCCTGGTCCTTCAGCGGAGCCGTCGTCCCCAGGGCATGGCGGAAGCGGTGCGGACCGAACGTCTTGCCGAAGGCCTCCGTGGACTTGCGCTGGATCATGTCGCCGATCTCGGCCTTGGAGAGGGGCTCGCCATACTGGTTGACCCAAAACCAGCCATGATCCTCGCCGGTCACAAGCTCAGCCCGCATCGCGACAATGTGGTGGTCGATGGCAACGCTGAGGCCCATCGGCGTGTCGTATTCGAGGTGCCGGTTCGTTTTGATGTCCTCGTGGGCAAATATCAGGCGGTAAGACGGGCCATTGCGCAGGGCCGTTGTGCCGAGGTGCAGGCTGGCCATCGACTTCACCCGCGGCGCGCGGGCGGCAAAGATCGCGATCAGTAGCCCGTTCCGATACTCGAGCCGGCGATGCTCGGGATCGGCCTTTTCGGCCGCCTGTGTCATCATCGACCGACCCCACTCATAGAGCACCTTGGTGTCGATGATCTGAATGGGCTTCGGCACCACCGGCATCAGCGATTCCAACGACCGGCCTCGGGGCGAAGTGAGCCATTTGAAGTCCGCGTCGGGATGCAAGATCCGCAAAGCCTGGCGCAACTCCGACATTCTCTGGATGACGCTGGCGTTGCTGTGTCCGTCGCGCAGGTAGCGGAAGTAGGCGCGGACATTGGTGCGAGTGACCCGCTCCGCCGGGCTGACGACGGGGTCGAGCAAGTCGTTCGCCGTCAGGAACACCAGCCAGCCACGGTAACCGGTGATGATCGACTTTAAGGTCGCCGGGCGCAGCTTGGAGGCATAGTTGGCTTCGTCCAGGATGTCGCCGGGCACCAGCCCGCGCTCCCAGAGCTGGCGGTCGACCGCCGGCCAGCCTGCCCACTGGTCCTCCGGACGCTTGGCGGGCCGCTCACCCAGGCGGAGCAGCTTGCGGGGATGCAGCCAGGTGAAGCTCGTTTGCGGCGCCAGGATACGCAGCGCCAGCCCCAATTGGCTCAGGCGCGTGCGGATCGTCCTGATGCTATTGCCGCGGGTGCGCAGCACCTCGAGGAAGCGGGTGACCGCGTCGGGGGTGAAGCGCTCGGACGGTTGCCGACCGCCATCAAGTTGGCCGAGTTCCGCCATCACGCCGACCCAGCAGCCGTACCCGTCGACAATTGCGTCCAGCATCTGCGCCGTCGAACCGGTGGCGTAGGCACCGGCCAGGCCGGCCTCCCACAAGGTGCGGTCTATCGCCGGCCAGTCCGCGAGCGGAACCAGGCGGCGTTGGGTGGAAGTGAACGCGTCCATCAGCGGCTCCCCCGCGGCTTCGAGGGGCTGCGGTACTTGCGATAGGCCTGGCGGGCCGTCGACTTCAAGGCATGGCGGTCGCCCAGGATGGCGCCGTCGAAGTGCTTGGCCGCGGAGTCGGCCTCCAACCCCAGGTAGTACTTTATGGTCGTGTCGATGCTGCAGTGCCCCAGCACCTGGCGGATAACTTCATACTGGCCAGGGTACATCCGCAGGAAGTTCCATGCCGCGAAGTGGCGCGCGAGGTGGACGTTGAACTCGACGCCCACCCGGGCGGTGACCTCGCCAGCCAGCCACTCGCCGAGGTGCTGTGCCGAGCGCAGCTTGCTGCCGGTCCCGAACAGATAAGGGTTGCCCGGCTCCACCAGGTGCGGGCGGTGGTGCGTCAGGAAGTCCTCAATCAGCTGGGCACTCTCCTTCGGCAGCGCCCACTGGATCGACGTATCGTTCTTGACCTCGTCGGCGCTGATCAGCAGGTGCGTCAGCGTCTTCAGGCGCGGATCCGGCCGATAGAGGTGCTGGTCGATGCGCAATTCGGCCAGGTTCTTGCGGCGCATCGGGCAAACCAGCAGGATTTCCATCGCCACGGCGTACATGACCAGTCGGGCGGCGGCCGGCGGGGACAGTGCCGGGTCGCCGGCGCGGCGCATCAGTTCCTTCGGGAACCACAACAGCATCCCCCGCGCCTGCGGCTGCATCAAGGCGCGCAGGCGGCGCATGTTCTTCTCGGTCAGGCCGGGGGGCTCGGGCATCTTGATGCGCTTGCCCCAGGTCGCGATCTTCGTCACCGCCGACTCGGAGAGGCGGCAATGATCGCGCGCGACCAGCAGCAGGGTCAGCGCGACACGGCTGGCCATCGGGCTGGGCTTGCCGCCGCGGACACGGTTGAGGAAGTAGCGGATGATCGTCGTGGCCCGCTCGGGCGGGTCGACGAGGTCGCGCAGGCTGGTGATCTCGCTCTGCGCCACGCCGGTGTGGACAGCGCGCCGGCGGCGCAGCGGATGAACCACACGCGGCTGGTGATCGAGGCCGGCCGCAGGGGGCGCTGGAAGCGGGACGCGCCCTCCTCCTCGTCGCCGAAGACATCATCGGCGAAGATGTCGTCGAGGTTGGACCCACTCAGGCGCTCCACGTAGCGGGCCACATCCTCCGGGAAGGCCGCCGGATAGGTCTCTAAGGGGAAGGAGTAGCGGTCGGTGCGGCTGCTGCGGATCAACGGCTGGCCGGGCCAATCCGGGATGTTCAGGCCGGCCCAGTTCCAGGTCGCGGCAACCAGGCGCGCACGGGCGGCGGGATCGGCGCACAAGGTGCGGGTGGCGCAGCGGTCCTGGTAGGCGGCCAGGGTGGCACCGTCAGCGTCCTCGGGCGCGACCTGCTCGCCGTCGAGGTAGCGTAGGAAGTCGATCACCGACCGCTGGCGCTCCTCCGACAGCAAGTCGCGGCAGGCGGCCAGCTTGATCGACTGCAGCTCCACACCACGTACATCGACATCATGGTGACCGAGGCGGCGCAGGACGGCCCGCAGTTCGCTGGACAGGCTGTACATCCGCCCCGGCGACAGGCCGAACGTCGCCGGCGGCGCTTGCAGCAGGCGGCTGAGGCTCAGGCAGTCCATCGGCAGGCTCGCCGCGGCCGTGGCCGAGCCCTGTGCCGGGGCGAGCACGCGGGCCGCGGTGGCGAGCGCCGTCTTGAACTTCAGCAGCCGGTTGGCCGGCAGATCGGTCCATCCGGCGACGATGCGCATGGCGTCGGCAATGGTCAACGAGGGGGGATTCATATTATCTTCAGTAACCGAATTCATGATATTAACATCTATTTGGCAATGGTGTGGCAAAATGTGGCAATTTCCAAAATCATATCACATTTTTTGGCCTGGAAAGACACGGGACTGCTTTTGTAATGCGACGATATGAGGTTAAGTTATTTCTATTTTTATTGAAAACTGCCGCTATGCTTTTCCTCCAGCCGATATCTCCGGCGTGGCTGCCAGCGCGGCGATCTCGTGCTCCGCGATGAACACCGCGTTGCCGACTTTTGTGCGCTTCATACCAACCGTCTCAACCACTGACCGATGCCCATTTGCGCACTCCGATTGCCCGGATACGTTCTGGATCATCGGTGAGGAACTTCCAGGCCTTCGCGCAGGCCAGGACGATATCGTCATAGGTGTCCCAGACGAGGTTGCA
>JANXSA010000434.1 GCA_025352915.1 Rhodospirillales bacterium
AACGCCACCCCCTCCATCACCGCGCGCGCCAGCTCCGCCGCGCCATGCCCGCGATCCAGCCCGACAAAACTGCCCCGGCTGCTCGCCGCCCAACCCGGCGCCCGCTCCCCCGACAGCGCCGGCAGGAACACCAACGGCGCCCCATTCGCCGGTGCCCGCTCGGCCAGCGCCACCACCGATGCCACATGCGGCTGGCCGAGCAACTCCGTCAGCCATTGCAGGCAATCGCCCCCCGCCCCGCTTGGCCCACCAGTGTGGAACATCCCGATCCCCCAAGGCAGCGTGACCAACCCCTCCGCCTCGCCCGGCGTATCGCTCAGCACCCCCCCGGCATCGCTGGTGCCAGCGATCAGATACGCATCACCCGGCAGCGATGCCCCGGCACCCAGGCTGGCGCACCAGGTATCCCTCGCCCCGCACATCACCGGCACGCCCTCATACCCAGCCAGCCCGCTGCATGGCCCGATGATATCCCAGGGATCGAACAGCTCCGGCAACAGCGAGGCATCCAGCCGCGCCCGGCGAAACAGCGCCAGCGCCCGCACATTGCCGCGCCGTTCCAGCGCCCAGGCATTGCTGATCCGGTCGCTCGCCAGCTTGCCGGTCAGCCTCAGCACCAGGAAATCCTTCGGCTGCAACACATGCCGTGCCCGGGCAAACGCCGCGGGGTCGTTCGCCTGGGCCCAGCGCAGCCGGGCCGCGGGATGAAACGGCGTCATCGTGCCCCAGGTTCCGCGCGTCGCCGCGGTCAATTCCGCGGCTTCCGCCGTGGCGCGTGTGTCCGGGAAGCATTGGGCGAGCCGTACCGGGTCGCCGCCGGCATCCACCAGGACCTGGCTGCGGGTGAAGCCACCGGCAATGATCGCTCTCACGTCGGCCTGCGGCAGCTCGGCCACCGCCTCGACCAGCATCGCCCACCAGCCCTCGGCGTCGGCCTCCTCGCCCACCTGGTGACGCCGCATGGCGCTGGCCAGGATTCGTCCGTCGCGCCCCACCAATGCGGCACGCAGCGAACTTCCCCCCAGGTCGATCGAAAGTACGGTATCCATTCCGCCCGAACCTACCCAGCCCGATCCGGCGCGACCAGGGGGTGGTTGCGCAATCGTGATGCAATCCCGGCGCAGCGCTTGCCGGGACTCGCCCGATGGCGCAGGACTGAATCATGCCCACGACCCGCCTTACCCGCGCGCTGGACCGCGCCAATGGCAAGCTCTACCGCCAGATCGCCGCCCGGCTGCGCGGCGCGATCACCGCCGGGCGCCTTCCGGTTGGCAGCGAATTGCCGACCGAAGCCAGCTTGGCCAAGGGCTTCGGCGTCAGCCTGATCACCGTCCGCCACGCCCTGCGCGAGCTGGAGGCCGAGGGCCTGATCGACAAGCGCCCCGCCAAGCCAGCCATGGTGGCCAGCGCCGAGCCGCGCGGCCCCTCCGCCCGACGGTTGAACTCGCTGGACGACATCGTCGCCGCCACCGCCGGCGCGGCGCTGGAAATCTCCGACTGGCAGGCCCAGCACGCGCCCGCCGCCGCCCGCGTCCTCGGCCTGGACCCCGCCACCGCACTGCCTTGCCTGCGCGGCCGGGTGATGCGCGACGGCGTGCCGTTGAGCGATGTCACCATCTATTTCCCGCCGGCGATCGGCGCACAGCTGACCCGGCGCGACTTCGACGATGTCGTGGTGTTCCGCTCGGTGCAGCGCCGGTTGGGCCTGCGCCTGTCCGGCGTGCGGGTGACGGTACGCGCGGAACTGGCCGACGCCGCCCTGGCCCGCCGGCTCGACATTTCGGTCGGCGCCGCCGTGCTGGTCAGCGAGATCGTCTATCTCGACGATGCCGGGCTGCCGGCCGAGTTCACCGTGGCGCGCCATCGCGGCGATGCCTACAGCCTGAGCTACGCCTTCTCCGCCAGTTAGCGATTGCGCCGCAGCAACTCCAGGTTGACGCAATTGGTCAGCCGGTTGTCGCGCAGGAACACCAGCAGGCACTCCGCCGCCTTGCGCCGGATATCGAGGTTGGACGGCGGCGAATAGAACGCGGCATGCGGGGTGACCAGCAGGCGGTCGCGCAGCCACTCCTCGCCGTCGCGCCAGGCGGCGAGCAGGCGGGGCAGGGGGGTAGGCGGCTCGCTGGGGAACACATCCAGCCCCGCGCCGCCGATTCTTCCCGTCTTAAGCCCGTCATACAGCGCATCGAGATCGACCAGCGGCCCGCGCGCGGTGTTGATCAGGATCAGGTCCTGCTTGGCCGCCGCCAGCGTGCGTGCGTTGATGATGTGCTTGGTTTCATCGCTGGACGGCGCATGCAGGCTGACGGCGTCCGATTGCGCCATCAATTCCTCGACCGAATGCACCCGCCGGCAGCCGAAGCCGAGCTCGACGCCGTTCGGCAGATGCGGATCATAGAACACGATATCCATGCCAAACCCGGCCGCCCGTCGCGCCGCAGCCATGCCGATGCGGCCGAAGCCGATGATCCCGAAAGTGTTGTCGCGCAGCCGCCGCATCAGCCGCGGCCCGGGCGCCCAGCCCCACTTGCCCACCGGGTCGGCGCGCAGCTTCTCCTGGTAGTGCACGATGCCGCGGGCCAGTGACACCATCAGGGTCACGGCATGATCGGCGACCTCGCTGGTGCCGTAATCCGGCACGTTGCACACCGGCACGCCGCGCGCAGCCCAGGCGGCAACGTCGAGATTGTCGTAGCCGACACCGAGGCGGAGGATGATCTTGCAGTTCGGATACTGGTCGACCGCGCCAACATCGTGGTTGGCCGAGCCGGTGATGATGCCGTCGGCCTCGGCCATTTCCTGCGCCGTGGGCGTGCCGCCGACCGGATACATCGCCAGGGTGGCGGCATCGCCGAAGGTTTGTTGTTCCAGCCCGTCGGAGGGCAATGGGTAGTTCAGGTAGATAATTTTCATAAGATAGCTCCGAAGGTTGTTCTTTTTTGAAAAAAAGAACCAAAAAACTTTTATCCATATGAAAGCGGATGAAAGTCTTTTTGCTTCTTTTTCTACAGAAAAAGAAGATATTACTTCCTGCTAGGCGACCGCTCCGATCATCCCCCCCATCTTTACGACCGTCCCGGCCTCGGTGATCGTTGGCGTCACCACGCCATCGGCCGGTGCCTCGATTTCCACCACCGCCTTGTCGGTCTCGATCTCGGCGACGGTTTCTCCCTTTTTCACCCGGGCACCGGCTTCGACGGTCCATCGGACGAGGCGGCCGGAGTCCACCGTGAGGTCGCCGAACGGCATCAGAATCGGCTCGCCCGCGACCTTTGGCGCGGTTGTGGCTACGGCTTTGGGCGCGCTTGGCAGGGCCATTTGCGTCACCTCGGCCTGGATCCCGTCGATGCGGCCTCTCCAGCGCCAGGGTGGGGTGGCGCGGCCGGCCATCACTTCCTTCACACGAATGGCCACCAGATCGGCGTTGACCAGCATTGCGCGTTCCAGCGCGGGGCCGAACGGGTGGGTGACCGGGGCGGTGTGCAGCCGGCCGACCGGGGCATCCAGCTGATCCCAGCATATTTCGTTCATCGCCTGGCCGAGTTCGGCGCCCAAGCCCATCATCGGCCAGCCCTCGTCGACCACCAGCAGGCGATGGGTCTTGCGGACGCTCTCGGCGACGGTGTCGACATCGAGCGGCTGAATGGTGCGCAGGTCGATCACCTCGACCTCAATGCCCTCGGCGGCGAGTGCCTCGGCGGCTTCCAGCGAGCGCTGCACCATCTGGCCGGCGGCGGCGATGGTGAGGTCGCGGCCCTCTCGTGCGATGCGGGCGACACCGAAGGGGACGTAGTGATCGTCGCCCTCGGGCACTGGGCCTTTGCTGGCGAACAGCCCCTTGGGCTCCATCATGATGACGGGGTCGCCGGCGCGCAGGGCGGTTTTCCACAGGCCCTTGGCATCGGCCGGGGTGGATGGCACCGCCACCAGCAGGCCGGGCAGGTGCGCCCACATCGAATGATAGGTGCCGGAATGGTGCGGGCCGGTTGAGCGGATCGTGCCGGCGCCGACGCGGATCACCATCGGGGCATTCATCTGACCGTTGGACATATAGCGCAGCTTGGCGGCCTGGAGTGCGATCTGGCCCGCGGCCTCGAACATGAAATCGGCGAACATCAGGTCGGCGACGCAGCGCACGCCGGTGGCCGAGGCGCCCAGCGATGCACCGGTAAAACCGAGTTCGCTGATCGGCGTGTCCACCATCCGATGGGCGCCGAATTCCTGGTACAGCCCCTTGGTGTGGCCGAAGGTACCGCCGCGTTCGCCGGTGCCTTCGCCGTAATAGATGATGTTGGGGTTGGCGCGCATTTCCTCGGCGATGCCATCCCGCACCGCATCGAGCCAGCCCATCTCGGTGGTCTTGCGTTGTTTTGGCGGGGCGAGCGCCTCGGGCGGGTTGATCGGGTCGGCATAGGTGTGACGCATCACCGTGGCGGGATCGGGCTCGGCCGAGGCGCGGGCGAATTCAACCGAGGCTTCGACCTCGTCGTCGATGCGCTTCTCGATGCCGGCCAGAGTCTTGTCGGTGGCGATGCCGAATTCTTCCACCAGGCGGGCGCGGAAGGTGACGACGGGATCGCGCTTCAGCCAGCCATCGACTTCTTCCTGGGTGCGATAGGTACCGGTGACCGTGTCGCCCTCGTGATGGCCGACGGTGCGGTAGGTCTTGGACTCGATGAGGGTCGGACCCTCGCCGCGGCGCGCCCGCTCGGCCGCCTGTTTCATCACCGTCCAGACGGCGACCACGTCGTTGCCATCGACCGCCACGCCGGGGATGCCATAGGCGGCGGCACGGCTGGCGATCTCGGGGTTCAGGGTGATGGAGCTGAGCGGGGTTGCGGTGGCATACAGGTTGTTTTCGCACACCAGGATCACCGGCGCGCGCTGGACCCCGGCAAAGTTCAGCGCCTCGTGGAAGGCACCGTGGCTGGTCGCACCGTCGCCGAAGAACGCCACGGCCACGCCGTCGGTGCCCATGTGGCGCGCGGCGATAGCGGCGCCGACAGCCTGTGGCGCGCCGGACGCCACCACGCCATTGGTGCCGAACAGGCCGATCGAGCGCTGGTACAGATGCATGGTGCCGCCGCGGCCACCGACGCTGCCGCCGGATTTGCCATACAGCTCGGCCATCAGGACATTGGGCTCCATGCCCTTGGCCAGCGCATGCCCGTGGCCGCGATGGGTCGAGGTGATCCAATCTGTTTTGCGCAGATGCGCGCAGACGCCGACGGCAGTGGCCTCCTCGCCGATATACAGATGCAGGAAGCCTGGCGTCTCGCCGCGGCGGCAGGCGATCTGGGCCGCCAGCTCGAATTTGCGCAGCAGCGCCATTTGTTCATACAGCCGCACCATTTCCTCCGCCGTCAGCCCCTCGGGCAGCGGCGGACGGTTGAGCCCAGCAGCGGATTTTGACTTGGCGGCCATGCGGCGCGGCCCTCCCGGCAGCGGCCCGGCGTTGCACCGCTGGACCAGAGATTATAATAGGTGCCACCGTAAGGCACCGGCACGCCCGCAGGCAAGGCGCGTATCGGTACAACAGGGGAGGGCACGCCAATGCGCGTTGATCTGACGGGAAGCGTGGCCCTGGTCACCGGCTCGGCCAAGGGCATCGGGCGGGCCATCGCCGACCGTTTCGCCGCCGAGGGTGCATCGGTGGTGTACTCCGATGTCGAAGCGCCCGATGAGGCCGCCTGCGATCCACGCCACATGGCGCTCAAGCTCGATGTCACCGACGAGGACGATGTCCAGGGCGCGATCGACGCCGTCATCGCGCGCTACGGCCGCCTCGACATCTGCGTGAACAACGCCGGCATCGGCACCGCGCCGGCCGACCGGCTGCCGATCGACCGCGTGCGGATCGCGCAATGGAGGCGGCTGATCGACGTCGACCTGACCGGGGTGTTCCTGGTCAGCCGCGCCGCCTCGGCCGCGATGATCCCGCACAAATACGGCCGCATCATCAATATCTCCTCGGTGCTCGGCCTGGTGCCGATGCGGCTGCAAAGCGCCTATGTCGCCGCCAAGGCCGGCGTGGCCAACCTGACTAAGGGCATGGCGATCGAACTGGCGCAGCATGGCATCACGGTGAACGCGATCGCCCCGGGCAGCACCGCCACCGATGGCTGGCGCAACTGGATCAACGACGCCACCAGCGACGAACAGGAGCTGCACGCCCGGCTGATGTCGCATATCCCGATGGGCCGGCCGGCGGAGACGGCGGAGATCGCCCATGCGGCGCTGTTCCTCGCCGATCCCGACAGCGCCTTCGTCACCGCACAAATCCTGGCCGTGGATGGCGGCTGGATCGCCGGCTTCGCGCGGGATTTCTAACGGGGCTTGAAGGAAGCAAGGCGAGGACTCGGCCCTCGAACCGCTGGGCCCTGAGGCCCCAGAACCCCATCCGCTTTGCCGAAGGCGCTTGCGAGTTGAGGTCCAGGGGTCAAGCCTCTGGCCTTGCGTGTCTACAGCCGCGCCACCGCGATGAAACCGGCATCGGCTGCGACCAGGGCGTCGTCGATGTCTTTGGCGGTGTGGGCAGTGCACAGGAACATGTTGTGCTTGGGGTGGAAGTAGGCGCCGGCTCGGAGGGCGGCGGAGCAAAAGGTATTGGCCTTGGCCTGGGTGGCATCATCGTCGAACAGCACCAGCGGCATTTGGACCGGGCCAGACTGGCGGATGGGAATACCGTGCTTGGTGGAGAGGGCGGCCATGCCGGTGCGGAAGCGGGTGCCCATGGCGGTCATATGGCCGATGCCGTCGTCGCGTTTGAGGGCGCGGAGGGTGGCGACGCCGGCGGCGTGGGGCACGGCGGCGGTCCAGAACGAGCCGGTGGAAAACGTGCCCTTTACCGCATCGCGAAAACGGTCATTGCCGGTGATGGCGGCGAGCGGGTGGCCGTTGGCGATGGACTTGGACCAGGCGGCGAGGTCCGGCCGCACGCCGAGACCTTCCCAGGAGCCGCCGAGATGCAGGCGGAAGCCGGCGCGAACGTCGTCGATGATCAGGGCGGCCCCGGTGGCATCGCAGAGTTCGCGGGCGCGGCGGGCGAAATCGACGGTAGGCATTTCCTGGTCGATGCCGACATCGTGACGGAAGGCGGAGACCAGGATGGCGGCGAGGTCGCCCTGGTGGCGGTCGACGGCGGCGTCCAGGCTGGCGATATCGTTGAAGGTGTAGTGGTCGATATGGGCGCGGTCCTCGTTGGTGACGCCGTTCATCGAGGGCGAGGTCCAGGGGATGGCGCCGTGATAGGCGCCTTTCGCCACCAGCACCTTACGGCGGCCGGTGCCGGCGCGGGCGAAGGTGACGGCCATGGTGGTGGCATCGGTGCCGTTCTTCTGGAACTGGACCCAGTCGGCATGCGGCATGGTGTCGACCAGGAGTTCGGCCAGTTCGACCATCGCCTCGCCGGGGCCATTTTGACAGTCGCCGAGGGCAGCCTGGCGGGCGGCGGCGGCTTCGACCTCTGGGTGGTGGTGACCGAGCAGGACCGGGCCCCAACTGCACATGAAGTCGATGTATTCGTTGCCGTCAACGTCGCGGATCCGGCAGCCCTGGGCGCTGGCGAAGAACTGCGGGTAGCCCTCGGGAAGGTTGGCGGCGTTCTGGTGGCCCCACATGCCGCCAGGCACGACGCGGGCCGCACGGGCGCGCAGTTCGGCGTCCTTGGCGTTGTGCAGCATGTGGTTGTCCCTTGCCCGATGCGGCGGGCATCCTATGCTCCCTGGGACGGCGGGGGAAAGGGGAGGCAAGATGTTCTTTTTTGAAAAAAAGAACCAAAAAACTTTTATCCGCTTGGCACCCGTCTTTCCCCGGGGAGATCGGGCGCAAAGTCATAAAAGTCTTTTTGCTTCTTTTTCTACAGAAAAAGAAGATTCTTTCTTGCTTCGAGGAGTGCCATGAAAATTACCGAAGTCGAGCCCATCCTGCTGCGCGGCGAGGCGAGCTATGGCGCCACCGCCGGGGGCGAGGAGGCGACGGATAATGGCGACTGGCAGTTACTGGTGCGGGTGGCGACTGACGAAGGGATCACCGGTTGGGCCGATGCCGAGACACTGGCGCCGGCGGCGGTGGCGATCATCTCGGGCCAGGGCATGTCGATCCCGGGGTTTCAGACGTTGGCGGGGTTGTTGATCGGCGAGAACCCGCTGGATGTGCAGCGATTGTGGGACAAGCTGTATGTCGGCAGCGCGTATTATGGGCGCCGCGGCATTGCGATGCAGTGCATCTCGGCGATCGACAATTGCCTGTGGTCGATCCGGGCGCAGGCGGCGGGGCAGTCGCTGGCGCGGGTTTTGGGCGGGCGGCGGCGGGATTCTGTCACCGCGTATGCCTCCACGCTGTTTCGCGAAACGCCGGAAGGCATGACCGCGGCGGTACGCGGATATGTGGACCGGGGCTTCCGCGCCGTAAAATTCGGCTGGGGGGTCTTCGGGCAGGACGAGGGGCGCGACCGGGAATTGGTGGCGGCGGCGCGCGCGGCGCTGGGGCCGGAGCGGCATTTGCTGGTTGATCCCGGCTGGTATCCCGCCGGGTGGAAGAACCCGGAACAGGCGTTTTCCGGCGTGTTGCGGACGCGGCGGGAGGCGGAGCGGCTGTGCCGGTGGCTGGCGGAGTATGACGTCGGCTGGGTGGAGGATTTCATCCATCCCGAGCGGTTTGACGAGTATGCCGCGGTGCGGAGGAATAGCCCGACGCCGATTGCCGCCGGGGAGCAGGTGGCCACCGTGTGGGATTTCGAGCGGTTCATCGGCGAGGGCTGTGTGGATGTGGTGCAGCCGGATCTGTCGCGCTGTGGCGGGGTGAGTGTGGCGCGGCGGGTGGCCGAAATGGCGGAGCAGGCGGGGATCGATTTGGTGCCGCATTCGTGGCTGACGCATCTGCTGACCGGGTACTCGTTGCAGCTGATCGCCACCCTGCCGCGCGCGCGGTTCGTGGAGTTCAATGTGAGCCAGAGTGCGCTGACGCGGGGGATTGCCAAGGCGAGCTTTGACCTGGCAGCGGATGGCACCGTGGGGATTCCGGACACGCCGGGGATCGGGGTGGAGGTGGATCAGGAATTTGTTGCTCGGCACAGGGTGAACTGATGGAACGCATGATCACCCGCCCTTCCGGCCTTGACCTCGAATCGCCCGGCCGGCGCGACTACTGGGTGGCGATGGAGCATGATTCGATGTGGGGGGATCACCTGATCCCGCTGACGGTGATGGTGGGGGCGCAGGCGCGGCCGGGCCGCGGGCTGGTGGCGTTCGGGTCGAATCACGGCAATGAGTATGAGGGGCCGGTGGCGCTGAAGCATCTGTCGCGGGAGATCGCGACGGAGGACGTGCTCGGGCGGATCATCCTGGTGCCGGTGCTGAACCCCGGCGCGTTTCGGGCGGGGACGCGCGATGCATCGCAGGATGATGGGCGCAACCTGAACCGCAGCTTTGTTGACGGCGCGGGGGTGACGCCGGCGTTGGCCGGCATCAGTCACCGGATTGTGGCATTCGTGCGCGAATGGATTTGGCCATGCGCCGATGTGGTGATCGACCTGCATGCCGGCGGTGCGGTGGCGCGTTTTGCGCGGGGCACCAGCTATCACCTGGTGGACGACCCGGCACAGGGGCGGTTGATCGAGCGCACGGCGCGCTGGTTCGGCACGCCGATCGTCATTGCCTATCAGAACGAGACGCCGGGCTTGTTGCCCAGCGAGGCCGAGCGGCTGGGCAAAATCACCATCGGGGGAGAATTTGGCTGGGGGGCGGCGGTGTCGGCCGAGGGGGTGCGGTATGCCAAGCACGGGGTGGTGGCGGCGGCGATCCATCACGGGCAATTGCGCGGGCGGATCGAGAAGATCGCCCATCATGCGGCGGGGACGCAGAGGCTGGCGGCGATGGTGGAGCGGGCGTGCTTCACCGTGGCGCCGCATGATGGACATTATGAGCCCGCGGTGGAATGCGGCGAGGTGGTGCAGGCCGGTGCGACGGTGGGATGGCTGCACGATTTCCAGCGAATCGATCTCGCACCCTGGGCGGTGCGGGCGGGGGTGGATGGGGTGGTGATCGCACAGGCCTGGGGGGCGGTGGTGCGCCAGGGGCAGCACATCGCCATTGTCGGGCGGGTGCTGCCATGGGTTGGCGAGGGATAGTCAGACCAGTTCCTTGGCGAAGACGCCGCGGGCGTAATCCGGCCAGGTGCGATCCAGTTCGGTCCGCAGGGCGATGGTCAGGTCGAGCAGCTTGGCCAGGGTGCCGGTCCAGTCGCCAGCGGCCGCCAATCCGAGCGAGAGATGGCCGTTGCGGCTGATGCACAACGCGTCAGGGGCGTGTGCGGCCAGCCACGCCTTGATGTCGCGATGCAGCCGGCCGCTGGGAGCGATGAATGGCAGGTATTCGGTCAGCACCAGGATGCCTTTGGGTTCGGCGCGCAGGGTCACCGGCTCCGGACGCAACCAGAGCAGGGTGACGCCGGGCTTGCCGTGCTTTGGCTTGGCGGTTCCCGGAACCAGGCCACGGGCGGTAACAGCGTTGCCCAAGGCGGCTATCAGGGTGTTTCTCGGCATCTCAGCTTCCTAATGACTCCACATCGGTCCCGCGAGAGCAGAATGACCGCTGACAGGCGTGATTGTCTCGAATTAGCCTATTGTCGTCTGGCGCGAAGCCGGCGAATCCCGCGCTGGTCGTGCCGCTCTATGCTCTACCGGGACCCCGAGGGGAAGAGAAGATGCGCGTTGCCATTGCAGAAATGAAACAGGAGACGAATAGCTTCGTGCCGTTTCGCACCACAGTTGAAACTTTCCGTGACCAGTATCTGTTCCGCGGCGTGGAGATGCTGACCGGCTATGGGGCGGAGCGCAGCGAAGTGCCGGGCATGCTGGATGTGTTGCGCGCGGCCGGGGCCATCGCGGTGCCGCTATTGGGCACGCTGGCGCTGGCGAGCGGGCCGGTGACACGGGAATGTTTCGAAGCGTTGCTGGGCGAGATTGTTGAGCGGCTGCGCGCGGCCGGGGCGGTGGACGGGGTGTTGCTGGCGCTGCACGGGGCGATGGTGGTGGAGGACGAGCCCGATTCGGAATCGGAGATTTTGGAGCGCGTGCGGGCGGTGTTGCCAAAAGGGGTGCCGATCGTGGTGACGCTGGACCTGCATGGCCACATCACCCAGCGGATGATCCAGCCGGACGTCGCCTATATCGGCTATCGTGAATACCCGCATATCGACATGTATGAGACCGGCGCGCGCGGGGCGCGGCTGTTGCTGGACTGGCTGGGCGGGCGGGTGCGGCCGGTGATGGCGGTGGCCAAGCGCCACATGGTGATGAGCCCGGATGCCGCGCGCACCACAACGCCGCCGCTGGCCGATGTGGTGGCGGCTGGGCGGGCGATGGAGGCGGCCCAGTCCAAAGATTGGGGCCGGGTGCTGCATGTCTCGCTGTTTCCGGTGCAGCCGTGGATGGATGTGCCCGACCTTGGCTTTGCTGCCCTGGTTTGCGCGGATGGCGATGTTGATACGGCGCAGGCGGCGGCGGAGGCGTTGGCGGAGATGACCTGGCAGCGGCGGGCGGAATTCGAGCCTGACCTGACGCCGCTGGAGGAGGTGATCCGCATCGGGTTGTCCAGCGACGGGCTGACGGTGGCCAGCGACGCCGGGGATACACCGAGCGGTGGCGCGGCGGCGGACAGCACCGTGGTATTGCGGGCGCTGCTCGCGGCCGGCGCCGATCGGGCGGGACGGTTGACCTACATCACCATGTGCGATGCCGAGGCGGCGGCCGAAGCGGCGGCAACCGGGGTGGGCCGGACGGTAACGCTGACGGTCGGGCACAAGCGCTCGCAAGACGGCGAGCCGCTCAGCGTCACCGGCATCGTGCGGGTGGTCAGCGACGGCACCTACGTCTTTTCCGGTGCCGGGGCGAGCGGCATGCGCGGTGCGATGGGGCTGACGGTGGTGCTGGCGATCGGCGATATCCGGCTCAATCTGCGCTCGATTCCGCATCTGGAATGGGATCTCGGGGTGCATGAGAGTGTCGGGCTCGATCCGCGGCGGGCTGCGCTGATCTTCGTGAAGTCGCCGTCGCATTTCCGGGTGAGCTACACGCCGATTGCCGCACGGGTGCTGATTGCCGACACGCCGGGGCCGACCTGCGCCAACATGCGGCGCATTCCGTTCACCAAGGTGACCCGGCCGTTCTATCCGCTGGATCTGGTCAACGAGTGATACCAACCGTCTCAACCACTGACCGATGCCCATTTGCGCACTCCGATTGCCCGGATACGTTCTGGATCATCGGTGAGGAACTTCCAGGCCTTCGCGCAGGCCAGGACGATATCGTCATAGGTGTCCCAGACGAGGTTGCA
>JANXSA010000445.1 GCA_025352915.1 Rhodospirillales bacterium
GGCGCGTCCTCCACCACTACCACCATCCCAGCGACCGCCTCCCGCTACCCGCGATGGCCCGCATCGCCGCCCCCCGGCGGGTCCAGGATGGCCACCGGCTGCGCTTCCTCGGGCGTCGTCGGAACCGGCAGTCCGCCCGCCGCCAGCACGTCCTCGATCGCGGGGATAAGCTGCGAAAGCAGGTCCGTGCGCCGGAATGCATCGCGGCAGCGGCGGCGCACGGTGGAAACCGGGCTCACGATGCGCTCGCCGTCCAGCGCCCGCCCGGCGCCCACCGCCGCCATCACGCGGAACGCCTCGGGCACGACCGTCTCGAACTTGAACAGATCAGCCACGTCATAGACGAAGCTCTGCGCCTTGCCGGCGATCGGCTTCCTGCACACCGGCAAGCCGCAGAGTTTCGTCTATGACATCGCCGACATCCTGAAGTTCGACACCGTCGTGCCGGAGGCATTTCGAGTGGCCGCCGCGGTGCAGGGGGGCAAGCCGTTGGATGGTCGGACGGTGAGCGAACCCGTCGCCGAGGTCCGCCGCCGGTGCCGTGACGCGTTCCGTCGCACCGACGTGCTGGCCCGGCTGATCCCGTTGATCGAGGAGGTACTGTCAGCCGGCGGCCTGCCGTTGCCCGAGGCCCCGCCCGAGGCGATGCCGGTCGCCATCCCCGACCCGCAGGCGTTGGGCGATGCTGGTCATCGTGGTTGAAAACGCCCCGCCGCGGCTACGCGGGCGGCTGGCGGTGTGGCTGCTCGAGGTCCGGGCCGGAGTCTACGTGGGCGATTACAGCCGGCGGGTGCGAGAGATGATATGGGGCGACGTGTGCGCCTATATCGAAGACGGCAATGCCGTGATCGCGTGGTCGGCCCCGACCGAAATGGGCTTTCACTTCGACACGTGTGGCGCCAACCGGCGCATTCCCGTGGATTTCGATGGCTTCCGCCTCGTAAGCTTCGCACCCGAAGCCGCCCCCCCACAATCCCCGGCCCCGCCAGCGTCCCCCATCGTGCCAGGGGTCGAACGAGCCGTTGAGAACATCCGTTCTTATCGGTAGGATCATTGACAGGTGAATCTCGGTTTTGGAACAATGCCTTCCAGGAAGAGTGTTCCCCGCTCGCGCGGGGATGAACCGGAACAGCTGCGGCTTGGGTTGCTGACCTGGGGGTGTTCCCCGCTCGCGCGGGGATGAACCGGAGCCGGCAGCGGTGCAAGCCATGCTCGACGCGTGTTCCCCGCTCGCGCGGGGATGAACCGCGCCAACTGGAACAGGACCAATGGCTGATGCTGTGTTCCCCGCTCGCGCGGGGATGAACCGGTCAACCACAACTTCGGTGCCAAGGCCGTCGAGTGTTCCCCGCTCGCGCGGGGATGAACCGTGGATTTCGAGAATCGCGCAGGAACGCCAACGGTGTTCCCCGCTCGCGCGGGGATGAACCGAGAGGGAAATCGCCGCATGCAACGCCAGCCCGGTGTTCCCCGCTCGCGCGGGGATGAACCGGTGCGGACGGCACTGGGATTTCCGGTTTTTCCGTGTTCCCCGCTCGCGCGGGGATGAACCGCAGCGCATTCGGTGTTATTTGGTGCGACGCGAGTGTTCCCCGCTCGCGCGGGGATGAACCGACGAAACCATACAATCGACTTCTTTGTCGGCCGTGTTCCCCGCTCGCGCGGGGATGAACCGGTGAATGGCATCCAGACGACAGCGTATATCTAGTGCCTCACGTCATTGATATTGCGGTGGCGTCGCAACCGCTTTTCGGCTCAATCGAGGGTGATCGGTGGATTATGAACCCCCGTAATATCAACGACTCGGGCCACTAGTGTTCCCCGCTCGCGCGGGGATGAACCGCGTTTGTGGCGGCGGTTAACATTGCGTCTGACGTGTTCCCCGCTCGCGCGGGGATGAACCGAAGGCCTATTCGGCCTATGGCGGCGGGATCATGTGTTCCCCGCTAGCGCGGGGATGAACCGGAAGGTCAGGAAGCAAGGCCCCACCCCCCAACGTGTTCCCCGCTCGCGCGGGGATGAACCGGCTGGCCCATGGATAAACTACCCCGACCGGATGTGTTCCCCGCTCGCGCGCTGAGGGATGCGCAGATCGTCCTAATCGTTTGACCGGCTCGGCTTGGCTGTGATTCGCTCATTGTACAGCATGCGAGGGGCGGGATCATGGCGGCGATAAGCGACTTTGCGCTGGGCGTGGCCTTGTCGCCCACCTTCGCCGCATTCCCATGCGGGACGCCCTGGCGTGGGCGCTGGCGTGGCTGGGCGAGGCGCCGCACCACGACACCGGCCGGCTGCCGCCCGCACTGTAGCGCCGTCAATCGCCCATTCTGAGCCTGCCGACGATGCCCGCGCGGAATGGTCGAGGAACATGGCCCGCCGCATCTGGTGCGAGGCAGTGCCGGCGACTGGCACGCCGGCGGAAACCTACCTCGCCAGTCGAGGGCTGGCGCTGCCCGATTACCACCCCGACGATACGGCGCTGCGCTTCCACCCCGCCGCGTGGCGCAACTCGGCGAACGGACCGCCCGGCCCGGCGTTGGTGGCGCTGATGACCTCGCCCGAAGGCAATGGGCCGGCGGGCGCGCATCTGACCGATTTGCGCCCCGATGGCGCCGGCAAGGCCGCCGGGCCAAGCGCCAAGGTGATGCTGGGCACCGTGGGCGTGGTCCGCTTGGTCCCCGCTTACGAAGTATCGCTTGGGCTCGGCTTGGCCGAAGGAATCGAAACCGCCTTGGCCACGATGCAGCGCACCGGCTGGTGCCCGATAGCGAAGCTCTTGTACATCAGCAGCCCTTGCGCGAGCGGCGCGGAAAGGAAGTTGCGGCGGTCTGCGTGTCCGGCTTGACCACTTGGTTGTCAACGGACGTTTTGATTGCTGCACGCACTTGATCGACCAAGGCGCGGTCTTCCCAGGCGTTGCTGTTGAGCAGGCGCAACCCGCTTCCAGGGCGTTGCTGCGCGCCGGCTTGGGCGTAGTGAAAGGCGATGCGCTCTGCCGTGGGCTGGTTGAGCCCCAAGCTGGCCATGCGGGAAATCTCGCCGGCGCTGGCTTGGCCGAGGGCCATCTTCATCGACAGGTCGGCAATCGTGTGCTGGGTGAGCGTGCCAGCAAATTCCTGCGCAAGCTGGGTCCACGGCGCCAGCAGGTTCACGAACATCATCGTCTCGACACCACTATGCGCGGCGCGCTCGATCAGCGAACGATCAGCACCCGACGCCTGCAAATCATGCAGGCTTTTGCTGCGGCCCAGCAGCACCAGTTCGCTCGCGGCGCCAGCCAGCTTGGCTTTCTTCGCACCGAGTCGGAACCCCTCGCGGTCAACGGTCGCCTGCCAGATGTTGTCGACCACCGGACGAAAGCCATGCTCTGGGGTTGCCCCGTTTCAGTGGACGGTTTGTTGGCTTTCGGGCTACGCGTCGGTCATGGTGGATTGCATATCTGCTTCGTAGGCCATGGGCGAGCGATATCCCAGGGCCGAATGGAGCCGCACTGGGTTGTACCAGCCTTCGATGTAGCTGAAGCACGCCATCCTTGCTTCGGCCTGTGATGCGAACCGGCGGCGGCTGAGGAGTTCGGCTTCGAGGGTGGAGAAGAAGCTCTTGGCCATTGCGTTGTCATAGGCATCCCCCACCGAGCCCATCGATGGGCGAACACCAGCCTCGCCGCACCGTTTGCCGAACGCCACGGAGGTGTATTGGCTGCCCTGGTCGCTATGGTGGATGACGTCCTTGGGGCGGCGTTGGCCGACCACCATCTCGAGCGCGTCAAGCACCAGCTCGACACGCAGGTGGTTCGCCATCGCCCAGCCCACGATCCTGCGGCTGAAGGCATCGAGCACGACGGCGAGATACAGGAACCCCACGGCCGTCGGAACGTAGGTGATGTCGGCAACCCACAACTGGTTCGGGCCGGATGCCGTGAAGTTGCGGTCGACCAGGTCTGGCGCTGGCCGTGCCTCCTTGTCGCGCCGCGTGGTTGTGGGGCCGCCATGGCGATGGCTGGCACCGACCAGCCCTGCATCACGCATCAGGCGCGCAAGCCGCTTGCGGTCAGGTGCCGCTTCGGGCGCTGACTTGCCGCCGATGGGCGCGCGGCCCTCATACGATCCGTGCACGGTCTCGTGGCGGGCGGCCATGTCACTGTGCCTCCAGGCTGCCAGCCGGGGCCTTGCCGCGACGCTGCGCGCGCAGTTCGGCGTTTTCAGTGTGGCGCGTCACCAGGTGCTTATCGCGGCGCGTTTGAAAATCGGTGGTCAGGCGCGCGGCCTCGGCCTTGAGGTCGACAATCAACGGATTGGCCGTTTCAACCCCGTCCTTCATCGCCCCGACCGGCACCAGCTGGCGGCGGTCGTTGGCTCGCCAGACATAGAACTGCCCTTCCTGCGACGGGATCGGCATGAAGAAAGCCGATGAGCCCAAACGCAAATCATCAGCGACTGCCGCGCTCGCCCCGCCAGCCTTGAGCAATGCAGGAAGCCGCCCCGCCACCCACTCCGCATCCGGCGCCCGGTCGCTCGTCCCCTTGCCGTGCAGCGCCACGTAATTCTCTGGTGCCCACGCCTTCGGCACCATGCGCGATTGGGTTCGGAATGCCTGGATGGCATCAATAACCACGCCGGTTGCAGGCCCGGCCATATCGGCGGTCGAGCCCGGCAATAGCGTCGTATCGCGCATCAGCCCGGCCACAGGATGCAAACCAAGATCGGTTTTCTTCCAACCCTGGCCCACCTGGCGGGCCGCTTCCTTCGCTGCTATTTCCAGCGTCGGCCAATGCCGCGCGCTCATCAAAGTTTGTGTTTCCAATTGCTCGCGCATTTCGGGCGGCAGTTGTGCGACCTGGGGCCCTCTCCAGGCGCGTGTAACCATGTTCAAATGCTCATCGCGCCAGCCCTTCTCAATCAGCGCGCTCAAGGCTTCGTGCTGGCTCTTGCGATCCGGCCCCAGGCGTTCACGCACCACATCGAGCGTTTGCGTCTTGTCGCCGCTCATGCGGGCAAGCGCGACCTCGATGTGATCTCTATGGTGCTGGAAGCGGCAACCGATGCCGAATGGATGCCAGCCGATCGAGCCAACCCAGTGCCGCGCCTGCGCCGGCGATTAAAAGAACGCCGCGAGGCAATCCGCCCGGTGCCGGTGCGCGACATTGCCCGCGTGGCCCACGCTGCCCCGCCCGGCTTCGGCCATCTGATCCGCTTCCTGGCCCGCACCGGCTGCCGAGCCGAAGATGCGGCCAGCCTGGAATGGCGCGACGTTGACCTGCGTGCCGGCACAGTCACGTTCGCCAAGACCAAAACACGCAACCCGCGCGTGATCGAGTTGTCGGAGCCCGTTCTTCGTGATCTTCGCCGCCGCCGCTCCCCCAAGGGTGCCGTGTTCGTGTCGTCGCACGGGGAGAGGTTCAGACAGGTCGCCGGCCGGTTTCGCGCCATCATTGCGCGCGTGCTGGAAACACCCGGCGGCCGGCGGCCGGCAGCGGAAGGGGACGGGGAAGGGGAAGGGGAAGGGGAAGGGGAAGGCTCGTTCCATTGCCCGACCCTTTCGCTGCCACGACCTGCGGCACACCTTTGCCATCCGCTGGTTGCAGCGCGGCGGCTCCATCTATGACCTGGCGCTCCACCTGGGGCACGCTTCGGTCAAGACCACCGAAGGCTATGCCCGCTGGACCCGGACCGGCACACTGGACGATGAAAAGAGGCTCCTGCGATTTCACTTCCGGAGGCTAAGTCATTGAATTGGCGGAGGGGATGGGATTCGAACCCACGGTACGGTTTAACCCGTACAACGATTTAGCAAACCGTCGCCTTCAGCCGCTCGGCCACCCCTCCGCCTGGAGACGTAAGTCACACGACGTTTGCTGCACTCCCTTTAGGGGCTGGAGCCCCCGTCGTCAAATGAGGCAGCATCAAATGCGCCGCGCGCGTCGCGTTGATATGGCCGGCTAGCTGAGCGCCACTTCGAAGCCGCGCTTGGTGGCCGGGCGGGCCATCATGGTTTCGTACCAGCGCTTGACGTTGGGAAATTGTGCCAGGTCGACCTGGTGGCGTTCATGGCGCCAGGCCCAGCCGAGGATGGCGAAGTCGGCGATCGAGATCGGGCCTGCGAAGAACTCAACCTCGGCCAGGCGGCGGTCGGCGACGCCGTATAGGCGCAGGGTTTCTTTCTTGTAGCGTTCCAGGCCGTAGCGCCGGTCCTGTTCGTTTTCGACCGCGAGGAAGTGGTGGACCTGGCCGGGCATCGGGCCGAAGCCGCCCATCTGCCACATCAGCCATTCCAGCACTGGCACCTGGGCGCGCAGGTCGGACGGCCAGAATTTTCCCGACTTCGCCCCGAGATAAATCAGGATCGCGCCGGATTCGAAGACCGAGATCGGCATGCCGCCGGGTCCGTCCGGGTCGACGATGGCGGGGATGCGGTTGTTGGGCGAGATTTTGAGGAAGTCAGGGTTGAACTGCTCGTTCTTGGAGATGTTCACCGGCTTGACCGTGTAGGCCAGCCCCATCTCCTCCAACGCGGCGCTGATCTTGCGGCCGTTGGGGGTGTTCCAGGTCCAAAGCTCGATGTTCATGCGCGGTTTCTCCGGACGCGGCCGGCAGTGGCGCGCCATTTCCGGTAGTATCGGGGAGCGGTCGGGATCGGGCAAACCGGGCGGCTGATTGACGGGGCTGGCAGGGTTGGCCACGCTCTGGGCAACGCAACAGGCGAGGCATCCGGATGCGCATTTCCCGCGGCGACAACACGCCGGACAACGCGGCATTGATCGGTTTCACCAATCTGCGCCGGGCGCGCACCACGCGGCCGATGGTGATCGAGCGCGGGCGCGGCATCTTCGTGATTGACGAGAACGGGCGCGAGTTCATCGAGGGCACCGCGACGTTTTATTGCGCGGCGCTGGGGTTTTCCGACGAAGACCTGATCGAGGCGGCGATCCGGCAGATGCGCAACCTGCCGGCCTATGCCTCCGGGGTTTACCGCACGGTGCCCGCTGCGCTGGCGCTGGGCGAGAAGCTGGCGGCGATGGCGCCGATGAAGGACGCGCGCGTGGCGTTTGCCTCGACGGGGTCGGAGGCGAACGATTTCCTGATCAAGTTCATGCGCTTTCGCAATGCCTATCTGGGCGAACCCAAGCGCACCAAGGTGATCGCCCGCGCCGGCAGCTATCACGGCGGCACCATGGCGACGGCGGCACTGGGCGGGTTTCCCGGCACCGCGGCGGCGTTCAACCTGCCGATGGATGATGCGCTGACGGTCAGCCAGCCGGATTTTGTCAACGCGGCACTGCAGGGCGAGAGCGAGGCGGAGTTCACCGGGCGCATGCTGCTGGAGGTCGAGCAGACGATCGAGCGGGCGGGCCCGGAGACGGTGGGGGCGATGATCCTTGATCCCGTCTCGTATTCCGCCGGATGCGTGCTGCCGCCCGACGGCTACATGACCGGCCTGCGCGCGATGCTGGACCGCTACGGGATCCAGATGTTCGACGACGAGGTGATCACCGGGTTCTGCCGCACCGGGCACATGTTCGCCGCCGAGACCTTCGGCTTCACGCCGGACTGCATGAGCCTGGCCAAGGCGCTGTCGGCGGCGTACCAGCCGATTTCGGCCATCGTGATGTCTGGCGAATTCTACGATGTGCTGGAGCGTGCGTCGGATGTGATCGGCACCATGCCGCATGCCGCGACCTATTCCGGCCATCCCGTCGCCGCGGCGGTGGCGCTGCGGATGCTGGAGATCATCGAGGAGCGCGACCTGCTGGGCCATGTTCGCACCGTCGGGCCGCGGTTGCAGCGGCACATCCATTCCTTCGCCGGGCATGAGCTGGTCTTCAACACCCGCGCCGTCGGGCTCGGCGGTGCGGTGCAGCTCCGCCCGATCCCCAGCCAGCCCGGCGCGCGCGGCCAGGCGATGCTGCAGGCGATGATGGACCAGGGGCTGTTGCTGCGGGTCGTTGGCGACACCATCAACTTTGCCCCGCCGCTGATTATCACCGCGGCCGAAATCGACGAGATGATGCGGCGCTTCACCGCCGCGATTGAAACCCTGCCGCGCGAGGTCGTCTGATGTTGAAGCTCACGGGCTATGCCGATCGCTTCTCGGTTCGGGCCGGCGGCGCAATCGCGCTGAAGGTTTCGGCGAGCCATGCCGAGTATCGCGCGGATCTCGTGCGCATCCGCAGCGCCGATCCCAATCCGGCGGGGCCGGGGATGAAGATGGAGCCGGTGGCGGCGGCGTTTGCCGGCAGTTATCCCGGCCGGGTGCAGGCGATCCATAACGGGTCCTGGGCCGAGATTCCATGCGGCAGGCTTTCGCTCGATATCGACTGGACATTTTCGATCCGGGTGCAGCCCTGGCTGCTGGATGGGCGGGCGCAGGCGGTACTGGCGTGGGACGGGGTTTGCCTGCTGGCAACGGCGCAGGGGGCGGTGCTGCTTGTGGGCGGGCAGGAGTGCCGCGTCGATGCGCCGATGATCGAGCGGCGCTGGTATGAGCTGCGGCTGGTTGTCTCGGCCGATGGCGTGCGGCTGATCCAGCACAAATTACATCGGGATTGGGGGGCGGAGGGCGACGGTACGGCAGGCCTTGCCGTTACTCTTCCGGTGCCGAAGCGCTTGGTTCTCGCCGCCGATATCAATGGTGGCGCGCATCCGTGCCGCGATCATTTCAACGGGCGCCTTGAGCATCCGATGATCCTGCACGGAAGTTTCGATGGCGCGACGCCGCTGGAGCCGACCCAGTTGCCGCGCACCGCGCTGCATGCGTGGTGGGATTTCGCCATCGGCATGGCGGGGGACGGGATCACCGATCGCGGTCCGCACCGGCTGCACGGGCGCCTGGTCAACCTGCCGACGCGGGCCAGCCGCGGGGCGTTCTGGACCGGCGACGAGATGCGCTGGCGTGACGCACCGGAGCAGTATGCCGCCATCCACTTCCATGCCGACGATCTCTATGACGCCGCATGGGACGCTGATTTCTCCTATGCCGTGCCTGCGGATTTGCCGAGCGGGGTCTATGGTGTGCGGCTGCGCGCCGGCACTGACGAAGACATCATCCCGTTCTTCGTGTTGCCGCCGCCGGGCACCGCCACGGCCAAGGTGGCGCTGCTGTTCCCGACCTACACCTACCAGGTCTATGCCAATTACGATCGCGGCAACTTCGACGCCGCGTATCGCGCCCGGCGGGCGGATTGGGGCAGCTATCCGAATCATCCAGCGGAGCACAAGGAGTATGGGCTTTCCACCTATGACTGGCACGCCGATGGCTCCGGCGTGGCGCTGTCGTCGATGCGCCGGCCGATGCTGACTTTCCGGCCCGGCCAGGTCGCCTATCCAGACCAGCGCGGCTCCGGGTTGCGCCACTTCCCGGCCGACATGCACCTGGCCGCCTGGCTCGACGCCATGGGCATCGCCTGGGACGCCATCACCGACCATGACATCGAAGCCGAGGGCGTCGGCCTGTTGGCGCGTTACAAGACCGTGCTGACCGGTTCGCACCCGGAATATCACAGCCTCGGCACGCTCGACGCGCTGCGCGACTACACCGCAAGCGGCGGCCGGCTGGTCTATCTCGGCGGCAACGGATTCTACTGGCGCGTGGCGGTCAGCGCCGAGGTGCCGGACGTGCTGGAACTGCGCCGCACCGAGTCCGGCACGCGTGCCTGGGCCGCCGACAATGGCGAGTATTTCCACGCTTTTGACGGCGGCTATGGCGGGCTGTGGCGGCGTCAGGATCGCGCGCCGCAAAAGCTCGCCGGCGTCGGGTTTTCCGCCCAGGGACGGTTCGAGG